>NZ_BAAJYT010000282.1:0-4426 GCF_057541515.1 Acidovorax sp. KNOB132 | reverse complement strand
CGAGCAGGGTGTTCTGCCGCTGCAGCGCCGCTTCGGCCAGCACGCGCGCCACCGGGGCGAGCGGCGCGCGGGGCGGATCGATGGCGGCGGACATGGCGTGGAGCGGGGTGAGGGGTGGGGGTTCGGCCGGCGGTGGGGCGGTGCGTTCGCGGAACTGTGCACCGATTCTGGCGGTTCGCCAACCCGCCTTCGCCGCGCAGGTTGGTATAACGGAACGCATCCCCGCACCGGATCGTTCGCCCGCCCCCGGAAGCCGCCGCGACGGCCCGGCCCCCCGGCCCTTCTCGGCCGCCCCGCTTGACCCATGCCCTCCATGCCCCCCGACCTCGACGACCTGCAGTTGCGCCCCCTCACCCCCGACGACGCCGCGCCGTTCGCCGCCCTGCGGCTGCGCGGGCTGCGCGAATGCCCGCAGGCGTTTTCGTCCAGCTACGAGGAAGAGGCCGCCACGCCCCTGGCCGACTTCGAACGCCGCCTGCAGCCCCAGCCCGGCCGGGCCGTGCTGGGCGCGTTCGACGGCGGCACGCTCGTCGCCACCGTGGGCATCAAGCGCGAAGACATGCGCCAGCTCTCGCACAAGGCGTTCCTCTGGGGCATGTACGTGGCGCCCGAAGCGCGGCGCCGGTCCGTGGGGCGGCGCCTGCTGCGCCATGCCCTGGACTACGCCGTCGAGCCGCTGGGCGTGCGCCAGGTCAACCTGGGGGTGACCGCGTCGAACACGGCGGCGGTGGCGCTGTACCGGGCGCTGGGTTTCGTGGCGTACGGCGTCGAGCGGGAGTACCTCTGCGTCGATGGCCAATACCACGACGAAATCCTGATGGCGTGCCGGCTGCGCCGCGGCTGACACGGGCGCTGCGCCGAGGGGCAGGCCCCGCCTGGCGCATCACCCCGAGCGGGTCGGCGCCCGGGCGGCAGCGGCTTTGTGGCTTTTCTTCAGCGCCTTCGCGTGCGCCGCGCTGGCCCCCGCCAACTCCTGCGGGCTCAGGCCGAACGCCGGGTTGTCCGCCAGCATGTCCACCGCCAGGTCGATGAAGGCGCGCACCCGCGCCGGCTGGGCCGCACGGCTGCCGTAGTAGACGTACAAGCCCAGGTGGTGCGCGACCACATCGGTCAGCACCGGCACCAGCCGGCCGCTGCGCACCAGCGGCGCGGCGGTGGTGCCCACCAGCTGTCCGATCGCGTGGCCGCCCAGCACGGCGCGCGCCTCCAGCTCGATGTCGTTGACGCAGACTGCCGGCGCGATGGCGTGGGCCACGATCTCTTCGCCCACGCGGAACTCCCACGGCATGGGCTTGCCCGTGGCGGGGTGGCGAAAACCGCTGCAGCGGTGCCCGGCCAGGTCTTCGATGCGCAACGGCACGCCATGGCGCGCCAGGTACTCCGGCGTGGCGCACACCACCAGCTGCAGCGCCATCAGGCGCCGCGCGACGACCCCGCCCTCGGGCGGGTAGCCGGAGCGAAAGCCCACGTCCACCCGGTCCTCCACCCAGTTGCCGATGCGGTCGTCCAGCTGCACATCGGGCTCCACCTGCGGATAGCGGCGGCAGAACGCGTCCACCACGGGCCAGATGACCTCCAGCATCATCGACCGCGGCGCGGTGATGCGCAGCGGCCCGGCAATCTCCTCACGCCCGCGCCGCGCGCCGTGCACCGCCCGCTGCAGGGTGGCCAGCCCGGGCTGCGCGGCATCGAGAAACCGGCGGCCCTCCTCCGTCAGGCTGAGGCTGCGCGTGGTGCGGTGGAACAGCCGCACGCCCAGGTGCGCCTCCAGCTGTGCCAGCGCCAGGCTGGCCGCCTGCGGCGTGACGCCCTGTGCCGAGGCCGCCTGGCGCAGGCTGCCGAGTTCGGCGGCTTTCGCGAAGGTGGCGATGGCCCGCAGTTCGTTGATGGCCATGGCATTCCCCCTTGATTGACCGTCGATTGACAAGTATTGCTTGCGTATGAATCGAGGAATTATGGGCTAGTGCGATGGCAATGGTGTGCCTAAAGTCCCACCCACGGCAGCCGGATCGACCGGCCTGCCAGACCGAGCAGACCGCCAATAGAAACCCGAGGACCTTTCCATGACCGCCACCGCTTCCATTGCCACTTCCGCTTCCGCCTCCGCTTCGTCGTCTTCCCATCCCCGCGTCTGGCTGATCACCGGCGCCTCGCGCGGCATCGGTGCCCGCATCGCAGAGGCCGCGCTGGCCCGGGGCGATGCCGTGGTGGCCACCTCGCGCAGCGCGCAGTCCGTCACCCGGCGGCTGGGCACCCACGACGCACTGCTGGCCGTGTCCCTGGACGTGACCGACGAAGCACAGGCCCTCCAGGCGGTGGGCGCCGCGCTGGAACGCTTCGGCCGGATCGACGTGCTGGTCAACAACGCGGGCTACGGCCTGCTGGGCGCGGTGGAAGAGGCCACCGCCGACGAGGTGCGCAGCCTCTACGACACCAACGTGTTCGGCCTGCTGAACGTGACCCGTGCCGTGCTGCCCACCCTGCGCGCGCAACGCGCCGGCCACGTGATCAACATCTCGTCGCTGGGCGGGGTGCAATCGAGTGCGGGTTTTGGCGTGTATTGCTCGACCAAGTTCGCGGTCGAGGGCCTGACCGAAGCCCTGCACGCCGAGCTGGCACCGCTGGGCATCCACGCCACGGTGGTGGAGCCGGGCTACTTTCGCACCGAATTCCTCGACACGGCGTCGCTGGTGGTCTCGCCCCGGGTCGTGCAGGACTACGCCGCCAGCGCCGGCGCCGTGCGCGAGGCGGCCCGCCGCATCCATCGGAACCAGCCCGGCGACCCCGTGCGCCTGGCCCAGGCCATCCTGCAACTGGTGGACAGCCCCGCGCCGCCCCTGCGACTGCCGCTGGGCACCGACACGCTGCATGCCATTGCCGACAAGCACGCGTTCGTGCAGGCGGAAACCGCCCAGTGGCGCGCGCTGGCCGCGTCCACGGACTTCCCGGCGAGCGCGGCCGCATGACCCCGGTGGCGCGGCATCATTTGCTACAAATTAAATAGCAATACGCCCTAGAAGAATCTGTGCTGGAGGCCGATTTGAGGCTTAACCCTCCACGGCCCACCAGGCCGGCAGCAGCCGCTGCACCTCGGCCCGCGCGAAGCGGTCGTCGATGAGGTGCACCACGCCCTCGTCGCTGGGCGAGCGGATCACGCGGCCGGCCGCCTGCACCACCTTCTGCAGGCCCGGGTAGAGGTAGGTGTAGTCGTAGCCCGCGCCGAAGAGGGCGTGCATGCGCTGGCGGATCTGCTCGTTCACCGGGTTCATCTGCGGCAGCCCGAGCGTGGACAGGAACGCGCCGATCAGGCGCCGGCCCGGCAGGTCGATGCCCTCGGAGAACGCGCCGCCCAGCACGGCGAAGCCGATGCCCTCGCCGCCCTCGGTGAAGCGCGCCAGGAACTCGCGCTGCCCGGCCTCCTGCATGCGGCGCGACTGCAGCCAGTGCGGCACCTGCGGGTGGCGCCGCGCGAACGCCTCGGCCACCTGCTGCAGGTATTCGTAGCTGCTGAAGAACGCCAGGTAGTTGCCCGGCCGGTCAGCGAACTGCCGCGCCATCAGGTCCGCGATCGGCACGAGCGAGGCGGACCGGTCCGGGTAGCGCGTGGAGATGTGGCGGGCCACGGCCACGCGCAGCTGGGCGGCCTGGAAGGGCGAGGCCACGTCCACGCCGGCATGGCCGGCCGGCAGGCCGAGCAGGTCGGCGTAGTAGCGCGCCGGCTGCAGCGTGGCGGAAAACAGCGTGCTGGTGTGCGCCGCCGCGAAGCGCGGCGCCAGGAACGGTGCCGGCACCACGTTGCGCAGGCAGACCACCGAGCTGCCGGGCGCGCCGCCGGGGGCGCGGGCCACGTCCACCAACGAATGCGTGTCCAGGCACTCGGCCAGCCGCTGGGTGTGCAGCAGCTCCAGGTAGAAGGCCTGCAGCGCCGGGTCCATCTGCTCGGGGTGCTCCGCGAAATGGTCGGCCAGGGCGCTGCCGCACTGCTGCAGCGCGGCCAGCAGCGCGGCGGGGAAGGCCTCGTGCACGGCGTAGGCCCCCGGCTGCGCCTTGTCCAGCGCCACCCAGGCGCGGCGCACCTTGTCCAGGGCCTTCTTCACCGCCGGCACGCGGGCGGCGGTGTCCGAATGCCGCGCCTGGTAGAGCGAATCGGGCAGCAATTCGGCCGTGTACATGCGGCGGCCGCGCTCCACGAGGTTGTGCGCCTCGTCCACCAGCACCGCCACGCGCCACTGGTTGGCCTGCGCCAGGCCGTGCAGCAGCGCGCCGGCATCGAAGTAGTAGTGGTAGTCGCCCACGACCACGTCGGCCCACCGGGCGAGTTCCTGGCCCAGGTAGTAGGGGCACACGCCGTGGGCCAGGGCGGCATCGCGCACGTGGGCCTGGTCCAGCAGGGGCCGGTCGCCGCCGCCCGCCGTGGGCGAAAGCG
>NZ_BAAJYT010000281.1:0-4454 GCF_057541515.1 Acidovorax sp. KNOB132 | reverse complement strand
CCCCGCCATCGCGGCGATGGTGACCGCACCGGCCGGCACGGCGGCGGCAGGCGCCAGGGCGAACGAGGCGCGCAGCGCGCCCGAACCCTTTTCGGCCACCACGGCGGGGTACTTGCTGTCCAGCACGATGTTGTACTCGGGCAGCTGGGTCTTGGCGCGGTAGTACTTCATCGCGTCGCCGCCCGTCTCTTCGGTCGTCTCGACCATGAGGCGGATCGTGCGGGCCATCGGCAGGCCGCTGTCCTTGACCGCCTTCATCGCGTACAGCACCGCGGCGATGGAGCCCTTGTCGTCGATGGAGCCGCGGCCGTACAGGTTGCCGCCCACCCGCGTGAGCTTGAACGGGTCCAGCCGCGTGCCGTCGTCCAGCACCCATTCGTCGGCCACCACGGGCACCACGTCGGCGTGCGTGAGGATGCCGAATTCTTCGGTGCCCGTGCCGGGCAGCTTCACTTCGAAGATGCGGTTGTCCACGTTGCGGTACTGCAGGCCGAAATCCTTGGCCATGCCTTCGACCAGCGTGCCGAAGGCGATGATGGCCCGGTCCTCGTGCGGCGGCACCTTGTCCGAGCGCACCGTGGGAATGGCCACCATCTTCGCGGTCGTGTCGATCACCGCCGTGTGGTGGTGCAGCCGGTTGTACAGGCCCAGCAGGCGGCTGATGTTCACCAGGTCGTCGCCCGCCAGCGTGGCCTTGGACCCATACGCCTTCACGCTGGGCGCCAGCGCAGGGTAGGTGCGCACCGCGCGTTCGAGGAACGCGCTGAAATCGCCGCTGGGCGCGCCCGTCTCGGCGACCACCAGGCGGTCCAGATCGGGTTTCTTGAGCGTGCCCGCCAGGGGCGCGGCGTCGGTCGGCGCGGTCACGCTGGAGCAGGCCGAAAGGCCCAGGGCCAGGCCGGCCGCCATCAAAAGCTTCTTCATGAATGTCCTCGGGATTGTGGAGAGCGCGGCGCCCGCGCGGACCGCATGTGGCGCGGCCCGCGCCAGGCCGGGGTGGAGGATGCCCACCCACCGGCCGCGCGCGGGGCGAAGTTTAGCCCTGCCCCGAGGCGTTTCGGTGAAGCCGGCAGCCCGCGCGCGCGGCGGCCAGCGCCGACCACCGGGCCGCCAGGCCCGCAAAAAGAAGTGGAAGAGACCGCTGGCCTGCGGTCAGGACAGGCGCGTCATGCCCGGCAGCTCGCAGGCGTAGATCGCGTTGCGCAGCGCGGCGATGGCCTCGTAGCGGGTGAAGCTGCGGCGCCAGGCCAGCACCACGCGGCGCATGGGCGGCGGGCTGCCGTCGGCCTCCTGGATCGGCAGGTAGCGGATGTGCGTGTCGTCGCTCTTGCGCCGGCGCGACCCCGTGTGCAGGGCATCGCGCGGCACCGACAGGCGCGGCACCAGCGTCACGCCCATGCCGGCCGACACCATGTGCTTGATCGTCTCCAGCGAGGAGCCCTCGAACGTGCGGCGGATGCCCTCGGCATTGCTCGCGTAGCGCGCGAACTCGGGGCAGACCTCCAGCACATGGTCGCGAAAGCAATGGCCCGCGCCCAGCAGCAGCATGGTCTCGCTCTTGAGCTGCGCGGCGGAAATGGATTTCTGTTCGGCCAGCGGGTGGCTGCTGGGCACGGCCGCCATGAACGGCTCGTCGTACAGCGGCGCCATCGCCAGGCCCGTGTCGGGAAACGGCTCGGCCATGATCGCGCAGTCGATCTCGCCGGTGCGCAGCATCTCCAGCAGCTTGACGGTGAAGTTCTCCTGCAGCATGAGCGGCATCTGCGGCGTGCGCGCGATGGCATGGCGCACCAGCTCGGGCAGCAGGTAGGGACCGATCGTGTAGATCACGCCCAGCGTGAGCGCCCCGGCCAGCGGGTCCTTGCCGCGCTTGGCGATTTCCTTGATGGCGGCGGCCTGTTCCAGCACGCTCTGCGCCTGGCGCACGATCTCGTCGCCCAGCGAGGTGACCGACACCTCGCCCGCGCTGCGCTCGAAAAGTTTGACCTCCAGCTCGTCTTCCAGCTTCTTGATGGCCACCGACAGCGTGGGCTGCGACACATAGCAAGCATCGGCCGCACGGCCAAAGTGCTTCTCCCGGGCCACAGCGACGATGTATTTGAGTTCCGTGAGGGTCATTGTTGGATGCGGATTGGCGAACGCGACATTGTGCGCCGAGATGGAACCCCTGTCGGTCAGCCGTTCGCGGGGAGTGCGGTGGGGGGGAAGGAACTTTACCCAGGCTTCACATTGGGTGGCGGGGCGGGCCAGGGGCTTTCAAGACGTGTATTTCACTCCCGCGAAAACGCTGAAGGCCGAGACATGTGTTTTGCGCATGCGGGGGCTTGCCGGCCGCCTTTACCGCGCTTTCGTTCATGACCAAACAGACCCCATGCCCTAGAAAATCATGGCTGTGTTGCTATCAAAAATATAGTGCACGAAACGGGTTTGATCCAGCATTTGGTTGCGGCGAGCCGGAGGCTCAGTGGATGGATTCCGTCTTTGTTTGAGGCCCGGGACATCCGTGCTCCGCCACCATGCATCGCTATGAAAACTGCTGCTGGCTGAAGGCGCCATAAGGCAAATTGATTTGCCACATAAACGATCAGATGACTTTCGTGCTGTTCGTCTCGCTTGTCGCTTGGAGGCGTAGCCGTGTGGAACACCTGCTGGCCAGGGGGGCTGTACTGGGTCTGGTAGCTCATCGTCAGCCGCGGTGGCGGTACAGGCTGCTCGTGACGGCGCGACTGTTGCCGCCATGGCGACCGAATCAAGGCATTTCTATATGGAATGCTTATTTGATCTACTCCGAAGGCGGCAAATCACCACCGCGCAGAGTCGAATAAACAACACAACCTTCATACCCATAAACAATCAACCCATCTTCCAATTGCTCAATCTCCAAGATGCCAGCTACCGATTCACTAGGCGCATGCACAGAAATCTCAACTCGCTCCCCCGGAGGAATCTCAAATTGCTCTGCCCATGGCTCCAAAAATATCTGCATATTTTTTCCAGAGCCATTGACATAGATAAATTTTTGAATCAGTTTCATCGTCTGCATGATGATATCCGAACTGGGCACGTGCACGTCATGACAATTTATTAATTTCCCTATTAAAAACCCACCCCTCGTCTTTTATTATTAATGCATAGCCGAATGCCACCCTTCAATGTTGCGAACAACGATCAACCCTTGATTCACCCCCTCCATCGCCACCAATTTAAAAAAACTGGCGACTTCAGGCCGGGATTCATGACAATGATATGTGGTGATGATTTTTGAAAATTCATGACCTTCGATTACCTCATCAATCAAATCATGCAGCATTTCAGAGGTTTCGCCATAACAAACAAAATAACCACAACCCTTCCCCAACAACTCAACCACTTTTCGCTTTACCCATGAGACGTCATGCCACTCAGGATCTCCAGCATCCAGGAGGGCTGCAAATGGCTTCATCAAAACACCAAAGAAGAGCGGCCGGCAAATATCTTTATAAAAAATATTGGGGAAACCCATTAAAACCCTCCATTCTTAGTACTTCTTCACTTCCATGCAGCATAGCTTCGAGAAAGACGCCGCAGCCCAAGAATTTTTCAAGTCCATCAATCGAGAATCAAGAGCTTCAAGAGTCCTCGAAATTAACCAACCAATTACGACACCAAAAAATCCAATCTGAAGATTTTGAGAAATTCAATCTCTCATTTTCAGACTTCAATCAAAACCAAGCTCAATCCCCAAATCAAAAAGAACTTTTATCTCAGGAAGCCTTAGCTCCTCCCCTCCTGATTCAATCGTGCAATAAAGTATTTTTCTCAAAGTCGGATCATTAATAATTGGCAGCAGCTCAACAGGAACCTTGGCAAAAGCGATCCGTATTAATTCAATAGCCTCTGGAATGCTCTTTGAAGGGGGTTTAATTTTTAGCGCCAAATAAGACTCTTCGTAACACCCTCCAAGCAAATCACCATTAGGAGATCTACATTTATCGCCAGACTTCCAAAGTCTTGCGACTGGAAACTCCAAAGCCTCCCCTAATTTCGAAAGATCTTGAAATTCATGTCTCATCTGGAGACTCATATGGGTTGTCATCGCTTTAATCCTTAACGACAGAGTCCAGTTGGACGATTTGTAAATTGATCAGCAGGGCCATGGTTAGTCGCCCGCCCATTTCGCCCACTGGTAATCACGTCGCCATTCGGCGCTATTCCAGTCCAGTCGCGTGCTCCAGCACCCGCCCCCTCTTTAATATCATGGATGTCGCCACGCCCGAGGCCGGTTTGGTCAATAGGTTTTGTACCAGCTGGTGCATCAGATGGACGGGATTCATTACCTGGTTTCCGCAAACATGCGATACCAACCCCATAGCTCAACGCACCCTAAACCCGTTCCGATAGCAATATCTGTCCCCAGTGATGATCGCTGGAATGAACGGAATGGCGATGCAAACTCGCCTGTCGGGTCGGTATAG
>NZ_BAAJYT010000280.1:0-4473 GCF_057541515.1 Acidovorax sp. KNOB132 | reverse complement strand
GCAAAGGTCGGCAGAAGCAGCCATTATTCGCCCAAACCGGCCCCCTCTGCTCGCACGCGCCAGCATGCACGGCACTTTCCACCCCTTGGGACTTTTTTGGGTACTTCTTCGCTACTCGCCAGGCCGTTTCTGCCTGGCCATCCGATATCACCGCATGACCGCACCGCCCGCCGCCCCGACCCACGCCGCCGCCCTCTCGCGCAGGGCCGCCATCGCCGCAGCGGCCCTGGGGCTGCTGCCCGTTGCCGGGGCACGGGCTCGCACCGGCGCGACGTGGCCGCCAGAGGGCACCTCCGACACCGCGGTGCAATTGGTGCGGTGGGTGCAGGGCACGGCCGACCACGGCGGCCTGCCGTTCGCCGTGATCGACAAGCTGGGCGCGCGCCTGCATGTCTTTGCCGCCGACGGGCGCTGGCGCGGCAGCGCGGCCGTGCTGCTGGGCTCCGCCCGCGGCGACGCCTCGGTGCCCGGCATCGGCGACAAGCCCCTGTCGAAGATTCGGCCCGAGGAGCGCACCACCCCGGCCGGCCGTTTCATCACCGAGCCGGGGCTGAACCTGCGCGGCGACGACATCGTCTGGATCGACTACGACGCCGCCGTGTCGCTGCACCGGCTGCGCAGCGTGAGCCCCGCAGAGCGCCGGCGCGAGCGGCTCGTGCATGGCAGCGCCGAGGACAAGCGGATTTCCTACGGCTGCGTGAATGTGGACGCGGCGTTCTACGACCGGCTCATCGCGCCCGTGTTCGGCCAGTCGGCGGGCGTGGCGTACATCCTGCCGGACACCTGGCCTTTCGCGACTGTTTTTGCGGCGGCCAGCGCTTATCCGTAAAGCGGCAGCGCCTGTCGGCCTCAAATGGCGGCGCGCTCCAGCCGGAACACCGGGCGGCGCTCGCCCACGGGCACGCCCCGTGCGCTCAGCAGCGGTGCGGCACGCCAGGGCGCCAATGCGGCGCGCTGGGCGGCATTCATCCAGCCCAGCTGGTCCAGCACCTCGACGGCGGCGGCGATCTGCGCGGTCATGTTGCCGTCCATGACCTTGAGCGCGAAGGCCTCGCCCCGGCTGCGGCTGCCCAGCACCTGCACGCCATCGGCACCCGTCTTGGACACCCAGTCGCCCCCGCCGGCCCGCATGAAGTCGGCATCGTGCCGCCCCGTGCCCGAGCCCAGCACAGGAAACGCCACCATGGCATCGGCCAGCGCCGCCAGGTGCGGGCCCAGGTCGCTGTCCTGCGGTGCTTCGCCGGCCAGCCGGGCGTAGCCCCGCGCCAGGTGCGCCAGCGGCATGGCGTAGTTGGGAGCCGAGCAGCCGTCGATGCCCATGGCCAACTCTTCAGGTGCGAGCCCTACGGCGCTGGCGACCTGCTCGCGCACCTGGGTCTGCAGCGGGTGCGTGGGGTCGGTGTAGTCGGGCAAGGAGAGGCCCTGCTGCACGCAGTACGCCACGAACCCCGCATGCTTGCCGCTGCAGTTGTGGTAGCGCTCGTCATGCACGGCGCCGGGCGCCAGCGTGCCCAGCCCGAGCGCCGCGAACAGTGGCACGTGGCAGCCGCAGCGCAGCACGGTGTGGGCCTGGCCCACGCTGTCGAGCATGCCCTGCACCACCTGCACGTGCTGCGCTTCGCCGTTGTGGCTGGCGCACAGCAAGGCCAGTTCGCGCTCGCCCCAGGCGAGGGCGTGCACGCCGCCGGACTGCAGCAGCGGCAGGGCCTGGAAGGCCTTGATGGTGGAGCGGGTGAACACCCGCGCGCATGGGTCGCCCACCTGCGCGAGCAGCCGGCCCTGCCGGTCCACCACGGCTACCGAGCCGGCATGCAGACTTTCGGGAATGCCGCCACGGGTGAGTTCGATCAACGGTGCATGGTGCATGGGGCAACTCGCTTTGGTTTGGGTGCTGGGCCTGCCCCACGGGCAGGCAGATGGAAAGATCCCGGTGCTGCCGCGTCAGTGCGGAAGCACGGTGCCGCCCGACACGCGAAAGCCCACCGTCGGCCCGCCGGCCACCTTGCCCAACGGCACCCCGAGGGCGATCACCCCCGTGCCATGCAGCAGGCAGGCGTCGCGGCGCAGGTTGACGACGGTGCTGCCGCCCCCGAAGTGCACCCAGGTGCCGAAGCTGCTGAGGTCGGTGAGCACGAAGGTGCCGTTGCGCCAGTCGATGCGGGCATGCAGGCGCGAGACCCGGGGGTCGCCCACATGCACCTGGGCCTGCGTGGCGCGGCCCAGGTGCACGGGCGTTTGCGTGGACAGGAAGGCGCGGTGCGCGCCGCCCCAGGACAATTCCAGGCAGGCGCTGCCGGAATCGAGCGGCATCACCGCGCTGGGCAGCGCCGCCTGCATGGTGACCGAATCGCCCTCCTCGCCATCGCGCCATTCGACCTGGTACATGACGATGGGCTCGGACCGCCCGCGCAGGTCCATGGCGCCCAGGCGCACGAACCAGGTGCCGTCCACCGCTCCCGCCTGCTCCACGGTGCTTTCGGTGGCCCAGATCTCGCGCGGGCCAGCACGCTCGGACAACCGGGCGGCCACGTTGACCGCGTCGCCGTAGCAATCGCCGTCCACCTGCACGATCTCGCCACTGGCCAGGCCCGCCCGCAGGTCGAGGCGCAGTTCGCGCGGCCAGGCGTGCATGCGGTGGTGGTGGCTGCGCATCATCGCGGCCATGGCGGCCACGCCGGCCGCGCCGTCCTCGAACACGCCGAGCACGCCGTCGCCCAGCGTCTTGACCACGCGGCCGCCATGGGTGGTGACGGTCTCGCCGATCCAGTCGGTCAGCTGGGTCACGGCGGCGGTCGCGCGTGCGTTGCCCACAGCCTCGAACAGGGCGGTGCTGCCCGCGATGTCAGCGAACACGACGGTGTGCACCGCGCCGCCCGTCATGGCGCGGCCTTCCGGCGAGCGCCTGGCCGCGTGGTGGCGCCAGGGCCTTCAAAGATCAGGGATGCGTGCACGCAACACGCGAACAGACGAGGCACGGAGGGGAAAGAATGGAAACGGAATGCAAATTATGGGGCCGGCTCGGGCGGCCTGCAGCGGGGCATGGAAGGTGGCCCCGCCCGCGTTCCTCAGTGGGTGTGGCCCCAGTACAGCAGCGCGTCGCGCCCCTCGACCGACAGCGACACCGTGGCGCCCACGGGCAGCAGCACCTTGGTGGCGACATGGCCGTAAGGCAGGTTGGTCAGCACCGGCGCCTTGATCTGCGTGCGCAGCCAGTCCACCACGCTCTGCAGCTTGAATCCCTTGTCGTGCGGTGCGAGCTTGTAGCCGGTGAACTGGCCCAGGATCACGGCCTTTTGCTGTGCCAGCACGCCCGCATGCACCAATTGCGTGAGCAGGCGCTCCACGCGGTAGGGATGCTCGTTCACGTCCTCGATGAAGAGGATGCCACCGCGCACCGCCGGCAGGTAGGGCGTGCCCACCAGCCCGGCCAGCACGGCGAGGTTGCCACCCCAGAGCTGCGCGTTTTTAACGTAGATGTCGCGCACCGCGGGCTGGCCGGCGGCGTTGGGCTTTTCGGCGTTCATGCGCCAGCCGCTGCCCTCGCCGTGGCCGGAGAGCAGGTCGTCCAGGCAGGCCAGCATGATGTCGTCGGGCTCGCCTTCCGGGCCCAGGTCTCCGCACAGCGAGGGGCCGGCCCAGGTGATGGCGCCGGTCTTGGCCAGCAGTGCGTTCTGGAACGCCGTGAAATCGCTCACGCCGACGAAGCGCGTGCCCCCCGCAACCGCCTTGGCCACCGCCTTGTAGCGGATGCCCGGCAGGATGCGGGTGATGCCATAGCCGCCGCGCGAGATCAGGGCCAGGTCGGCGCCGCTGGCCGCCGCGCGGTGGATGGCCGCCAGCCGGGTGGCGTCGTCGCCCGCGAAGCGCGTGTGCGTGGCCAGGGCATCGGCATCCACCTCGACCTCGTGCCCCAGGGCCTTCAGGCGGGCGATGCCGCGCTTGAACGCCGCCTTGTCGCGCACCGCGCCGGAGGGCGAGTAGATGTAGATGTGCCGGGGGCCGTGGTCGTGGCCGCAATGGGCGTGGTCGTCATGGGATGCAAGGGACAAGGCATTCAGGCCGCGCGGGCCTGCTCCGGTGGATGCGGTGTGTGCGCCGGTGCGGCCGGCGCGCTAGGGTCGGAAGTATTCCACAGCCCGCGCGGCGATTTCGGCGCCCTGCTCCGGCACGAAATGCCCCGCACCGGGCACTGCCAGCGGCGGCGGGCTGCCGCGCACCAGGGCCTGCAGGGATTGCATGGCCGCAGGGCCCAGCGCGGCGTCCGGCGCACCGGCCACCAGCAGGCTGCGGCCTGTCCATTCGCCCTGCCAGAAGCGGCGGGCCGCCAGGGCCATGAAGGCGCCCTCGGGTTCCTCCGGCACGGCCTGCGGCAGCGCCCGCAGCGCAGCGCGAAAACCCACATCGGGAAACGGCGCATCGTAGGCCGCCTGCGCCTCGGGAGTCAGCGGGCTGCCGGCCTGCGCCACCAGGCGG
>NZ_BAAJYT010000279.1:0-4478 GCF_057541515.1 Acidovorax sp. KNOB132 | reverse complement strand
CGGACGACCCGGCGCTGGAGGGCCGCCCCGTGTGGGGCGTGGCCGCGCCCAGCGCCAACCGCTTCGGCCGCGTGAGCCCCACCACCGCCCTGCACGTGCAGGACGAGCTGGGCGAGGCGCTGCTGGTGCTGGACGGCGGGCCCTGCGGCGTGGGCATCGAATCGACCATCATCGATTGCACGCGCGGCGTGCCGGTGCTGCTGCGGCCCGGCGCCATCACCCGCGCGCAGATCGCCCAGGCGTGCGGCCTGGCGCCGCTGTCGAAAGACGACCTGCCCGCGCACACCCCGCGCGCGTCGGGCACCCTGGAGGCCCATTACGCCCCGGCCGCCAAGGTGCGGCTGATGGAGGCCAAGGCGCTGCAGACCGGGCTGGACCTGCTGGGCGCCGATGCCGCGCATCTGGCCGTCTATGCGCGCAGCCCGCTGCGCTCGCGCTCGGCCAAAGTGCAGGTGCGGCGCATGCCCGACGACGCCACGGCCACCGCCCAGCAGCTCTTTGCCGTGCTGCGCGCCTTCGATGACGACGGTGTGAAGCTGATCTGGATCGAAGCCCCGCCCGCCACCCCCGAATGGGAAGGCGTGCGCGACCGCCTGCAGCGTGCCGCGGCCGCATAACCCGGATTGCATGTCCCGCGGCACGCCCTGTTGCAGGCCGTGCCGCGCCAGTCGTTAAACTCTCGCCACATTTTCTGGAGAAAAACCCATGGCAGCAAATTGGATGCGCCGCACCCTCGTGGTCGCCGCTTGTGCAACGGCCACGTTGCTCGCGGCTTGCGGTTCGAGCACAACCGAGTCGGCCATCACGCCCGACCGGTTCATCACGTTCGGTGACGGCTTCACCGACATCGGCCAGAACGGGGCCCGCTACACGGTCAACGACGGCAGCATCAACAACTGGGCCCAGCAGATCGCCAACAACTACGGCAAGAGCTTCACCGCCGCCGCGGCGGGCGGCACGGGCTACGCGCAGGGCAACGCCCGCGTGACGGCCACCACCGACGCCGCCGGCCGGACCACCACCCCGTCCGTCACCCAGCAGATCGACACCTTCCTGTCCAAGGGCGGCTTCGCCGACAACGACCTGGTGCTGATCAACGGCGGCATCAGCGACGTGATCGCCGGCATGGCCGCGGTGAACGCGGGCACGCAGACCAGCGCGCAGTTCCTCACCAACGCGGCCACGGCCGGCAAGGAACTGGCCGCGCAGGTGCGCCGCCTGTCCAACGCCGGTGCCAAGCACGTGGTGGTGACCGGCACCTACGACCTGGGCAAGAGCCCCTGGGCCGTGGGCATCAACCAGACCACGCTGCTGAGCAACGCCAGCACGCAGTTCAACCAGGCCCTGCTGGTGAACATCGAAGACCTCGGCACCACGGTGCTGTACGTCGATCTGGCCTACTACGGCAACGTGTTCGTGGGCTCGCCTTCGGGCTACGGCTTCACCGACAAGGACAACGCCGTCTGCACCTCGGTGGACCCCAACAACGGCATCGGCATCGGCGCAGGCCAGGTCAACTCGCTGCTGTGCAACGCCTCCACGCTGCTGACGGGCGCCGCCCAGGACAAGTACGTGTTCGCCGACCGCGTGTACTTCACGCCTTCGGCCCAGCGCCAGTTCGGCACCTACGCGTACGACCGCCTGCGCGCCCGCTGGTAAGCGCCTCGCAGCCCACGCGAAAAAGCCGACCCTCGGGTCGGCTTTTTTGATGGTGCCGCGGGCTCCGTGCGGCACGGGGCCCGGCGGGGGGCCTCAGAACCGGTAGCCGATCCCGACCGCGAACACGTTGGGGTTGAGCTTGATGTCGATGTTCTGCCCGCTCGACAGGCGCGTGGTGGTCTTGAGGAAGCCTTTGTAATAGGCCGCGTCCAGGAACCAGCGCTCGTTGAACTGCCACACGAAGCCCACTTGCGCGGTGACGCCCCACTTGTCGTCGATCGATGCGGTGGTGGGATTGGCCGGCGTGCCGCCCGTCAGCCCGTTCAGCGTGGCGGTGGTGCGCTCCTTGAAGAACTTGGCGTAGGTCACGCCCAGCCCGGCATACGGCCGGAAGGCCGCGTTGGCCTCCTGGAAACGGTACTGCGCGAACACCGTGGCGGGCACCACCTTGGTCTCGCCCACCTTGCCCACGCCGCCGATGGCGCCGTCACCGTAGAACGAGTGCTTGAATGGCAGGCCGATGGGCACGTCCACCGCCCAGTGGTCGGTCAACATGTAGTTCAGGCCGCCGGTCAGGGCCGTGGCGGAATGCACGTCCACGCGGGTGCCGGGAAAGCTCGGCGCGCTCAGGTTGCCGCTTTTGACTTGGGGCGAGATTTGGGTCACGCCGGCGCGCAGGCTCAGCGTGCCGGCGACTTGTGCGCTGGCCGTGCCGCAGACGGCAGCCGCGGCGATCGCCACGCAGGCCCAGGAAAATGGCTTCATGAAAACTCCTCGATGGGGATGGGGCCTGGGCAATCAGAGCCAGCCGGCGGTGGACAGGGAACGCGACACCAGTTGGGCGACCAGCTGGTGGCCGTACGGCGTGGGGTGGAAGCTGTCGGCAAAGCCGTAGGACTTCCACCAGTCGGCACCGCCCGTGGCGCCTGCAGGGGGCGTGCGGGCCGACAGGGCGGCCGACGTGCAGGTCGGGAAGGAGTAGGTCGGCAGGCCATCGCTGCCCACGCCGGTGGCCGGGCAGGCAGCGGTCGAGACGTTGGTCAGCTGGTACTGGGCCGGGTTGGTGGCCTGGTCCTTGAACGAGCTGTAGAAGTCCACCAGGGCCAGGCGGCTGTCGGTCCCCAGGCTGGTGGCCAGGCGGGCGTTGTAGGCCTGGATCCAGCCGTCGAACAGGGCTTCGGCCTGGGCGCGGCCGCCGCGCCGTTGGCGGCCGCGATGGAAGCCACCACCAGTCGGAACCGCGGGGTGAGGGTGATGCCCGGGGCGTTGAGCACCGCGACGCGCTTGGCGCCCTTGTCCAGCGTGTTGGTCTTGATGGTGGCCGCGAAACGCGTGGCCAGCGTCTGCATGTACAGCCCGCCCACCTGCGCCATGCCGGTCGCGCCGCCGGCCAGGGCGGTGTTCACGGTGTTGGCGTCCAGCAGCGTGCCCAGCACGGCGCGGTAGGTGGCGCCGCCGTCGCTCGAGGCGCGCAGGTAGGCGCCGATCAGGTCGGCCGCGTCGTTGGCGCCGCCGTCGATCAGCACCAGGTCGGTGTCGGTGAATCCGGCCGCGCCGGCATCCTGGATCTGCTTGGTGATGGAGACCGGCGAGGTGGGCGCGGTGAAGTTGTTGATGCGCCCGCCGCCCACGGCGTAGTTGGTGCATTCCGCCCGCGTGCCGAACGTGGTGCCGGTCGACTGGTAGTGCGCGCACAGCGTCTGCCCGTAGCTCGTGGCGACGCGCTCGGGCCAGACGGAACTGGAGCCGGCGCCCGTGGCCGCCGTGCCCTGCACGGTGAACTTGAAGCCGAACGTGCCGCTGTCGGCCAGGCTGTCACCCATGACCTTCACGGACTTCACGCTCACGGCGGGCGTCGTGTCCGAGCCGCCGCCCCCGCAGGCCGCCAGCAAAGCGGCTGCCGCCAATGCCGTCACCGCCCAGGAAGCTCTGTTTTTAGTGGTTTTCGAGATCAAGGTGTTCTCCGTCAGGTTGAAAATAGCACGGTCGTGCGTTTTACTGAGGCCCATCGTAAACCCGCACTGCCCGGGGCCGCACAGGGGAACTACCGATAGCCGCGCCGCGCGCAGGCGCCCGTCCGGGGCGCCTCAGCGGTCATGGGCCACCCAATCGACCAGGGCCTCGATGGCCGGGCGCGCCGCGGCCGCGTTCGGGTGGTTGGCGATGGCCACCATCACGTAGCGGCGGCCGCTGGCGGCGTGCACGTAGCCGGCCATGGCCGAGACGTCGCGCAGGCTGCCGGTCTTGAGGTGGGCCGCGCCCACCGACCGTCCCTGGGCCCGGCGCAGGGTGCCGTCCACGCCGGTGATCGGCAGCGACGACACCAGCTCGGGCATGACAGGCGAGAGCCATGCCGCCTGCAGCATGCGCGCCAGGGCCTGGGCGCTGATGCGCGCCTCGCGGCTCAGGCCCGCGCCGTTGTCCAGCACGGGCGCCTCCGTGCCGGGAAAGCGCTGGCGCCACCACTGTCCGACCACGGCGCGCGCACCGTCGAAGGTGCCGCGGCCGTTCTTTTGCAGCGCCAGCGTGAGGAACACCTGCTGCGTCATCACGTTGTTGCTGTACTTGTTGATGTCGCGCACCACCTCGGCCAGCGCGGGCGAGGACGTGCTGAAGGCCGGGGCCAGGCCGGCGGGCACCCGCCCGTCGCGCACGCTGCCGGTGAGCTTGCCGCCCAGGTCGCGCCACATGCCTTCGATGGCGCGCGCCGCGTAGCCGGCAGGATCGGCCGGCGCCACCGCCCAGGTGCGCTCGCCGCAGGCCGCCGGGTACACGCCCTGAAAGGCGATGCGGGCGGGGTCGGCCAGCTCGGCCTTGAG
>NZ_BAAJYT010000278.1:0-4513 GCF_057541515.1 Acidovorax sp. KNOB132 | reverse complement strand
TGTTCCTGGCGGCCGGCGACGACATCCGCCGCTGCTGCACCAGTTCGCGCAGCTTCCTGAAAGAGCCGAACCAGCAGGTGCTGGCCGAGCTGCGCGCCGCCATGGCCGCCGGCCACTGACCCGCCCTCTGGGAAGAGACCACGGCATGAAAGGCTTGCTGCGTTGGATCGGGCTGGTGCTGCTGGCCTTCGTGGCGCTGCAGGTGTTCTTCGTCGGCCGCATCGCGGCCATGGTGGCGATCGACCCCGAATCCACCGCCTTCCAGCGCTCGGAGGCCTGGGGCCAGGTCGCCCACGGCACGCTGCAATGGCGCCAGCAGTGGGTGCCCTACGGCCAGATCGCCGACACCCTCAAGCGCGCGGTGATCGCCTCGGAGGACGACGGCTTCGTCAACCACGACGGCGTGGACTGGAACGCGATCGAAAAGGCCTGGGAGCGCAACGCCCGCGCCGAGGCCCAGGCCGCCAAGCGCCAGGAGCTGCAGCCCGACCGGCCGGTGCGCAACCCCAAGATCCGCGGCGGCTCCACCATCACCCAGCAGCTGGCCAAGAACCTGCTGCTGTCGGGCGAACGAACGCTGCTGCGCAAGGGGCAGGAGTTCGTGCTCACGCTGGCGCTGGAGCAGTTGCTGAGCAAGCAGCGCATCCTGGAGATCTACCTCAACAGCGTGGAATGGGGCGATGGCGTGTTCGGGGCCGAGGCCGCCGCGCAGCACTACTTTCGCAAGAGCGCCTCGAAGCTCAGCGCGGCCGAGGCCGCCCGGCTGGCGGTGATGCTGCCGCAGCCCAAGCGCTTCGAGAAGGCGCCGGGCTCGGCCTACCTCTCCGGCCGCACGCGCGTGATTCTGGGACGCATGGGCTCGGCGGAACTTCCCTGAGACGGCCTTGGGATGGCCTTGAGGGTGAGCGCGGCGCGCCGTCCCCTCATGCCCCAAGGCAGCCGGGTCAGACGTGCGGGCCGTTCAGCGCCTCGCCCAGCTGGCCGGGCATGATGGCCGCTTCTTCCCCGATGCGGTCCGCCGTGGCCTGCACCAGGGGCAGGAAACGCTTGAGCATGCGCTCGTCCATCTGGCTGGCGAACGTCGAATACACCAGCGTACCGCGCAACACCCCGCCGCCGAACACCGGCACCGCGAAGGCCGTGCTCTCGGCATTGCTGCGCGCGTGGCGGATGGCGTAGCCCTGGCGCCGCGTCTGCTGCACGATCTTGCGCATCGCCCACAGGTCGGTGATCTTCTGGCTTTCGTCGCCATTCAGGTTGGCCGACTCCACCAGGATGCGGCGCTCCGCCCGGCTGCAGAACGACAGGTAGGTGCGGCCCAGCGCGGACGGGATCAGCTCGTAGCGGCGCCCCAGGCTGGAGGGCCGGATCGCGTACGGGCTGTAGGGCATGGTGCAGAACACCACGCGGATCTGGTGCCCTTCGATCACCCCCAGGGACAGCGGCCACTTGATCTGGCGCGTGGTGGCGATCATCAGCGGCGCGGCCACTTCGGCCAGGCGCAGCTTTTCGTTGATGCCGCTGCTCAGGTTGCCCACGGCGAGCGTGAGCTGGTATTGCCCATAGGCGTGCGGATCGCTGCGCACGTATTTCTCGGACTCCAGCGTGCTCAGCAGGCGGTGCAGGGTCGATTTGGCCAGGCCGGTGCGCTGATGCAACTCCTGCAGGCTCCAGGTGGATCGCTCGTTCATCACGCGAAGGATGAGCAGCGCTCGCTGCACGGAACGGACTTCGGTACTCATGTTTCTCTCTCGGTCTCGGGTTGGGCAGTATGGCGCACGCCATACACCCCGCGCAATATGTAGTACCAGGGGGTCAGGCGGCGATGGATTCCAGCGCGCCCGCCATGGCCTGCCGTGCCGCGGCGCGAAGCAGCGCCTGGTCGGAGCCCACGACGAAGAAAGCGATGCCCAGCGCCCGCAGGCCGGCCACCTGCGCGGCATCGGACACGAAGCACCCCACGGCGCACTGCGCGGCGCGCCCGGCGGCGCACACCCGGGCGATGGCCTCGGCCACGCGCGGATCGCCCGGGCCGTCGGCCCCCAGGGACACGGCCAGGTCGGCCGGCCCGACGAACAGGCAGTCCACGCCCGGCACGGCCGCGATCTCCCGCGCCTGCGCCACGGCCTCGCCGCTTTCGATCTGCACGATCACTGCGGTGTGCGCATCGCTCAGCCGAAGGTGGTCGGCCATGCTCCGCTGGCCGTAGCCGCCGGCGCGCGGCGAGGCCGAATAGCCCCGGGTGCCGCCGTAGCGCGCCGCACGCACGACTTCGAGCGCGATGGCGGCGGAGTCTACGTGCGGCACCATCACCCCGGCCGCGCCCATGTCCAGCGCCTGCTGGATGGCCGCGCCGCGCGGATAGGGCACGCGCACCAGCACCGGCAGGGCGCACGCGCGCGCCGCGAGCAGGCTGCGGTCTAGGCTCTCCGGCCCGAAGGGCGCATGCTCGGCATCGAGCACGAGGGTGTCCAGGCCCGTGGCAGCGAGCACCTCCACCGTCTGGTGCGAGGTGGTCTTCACGAACGTGGCGAACAGAAAATCGCCCGCCACCAGCCGCTCGCGCAGGGACGGGGCCTCATCGGCGGCGCCGGGGCGGGCCGCCGTCATGCCAGGTATTCCGGGCGCGCGGGGGTGAAGACGTCGAGATTGAGCACCGGCTCGTCGCCCACCACGATGCCGTGGTGCATGGCGTTGGGAGGCACCACCAGCAGGCTTCCCGGGCCCAGGCGCACCACCTGGCCCTCCACGTAGAAGTCGATCTGGCCCGCCAGGATGTACACCACCTGCTCATGGGGATGGGAATGCGGACGTGGCTCGTGGCCCGGCAGCAGCCGGTGCAGCGCGAGCGTGACGTGCTCGCTGCCGAATGCCTTGCGTTCGATGCCGTGGCGCACGGGCTTCCATTCCATTGCATTCCAATCGACGCTGTTCAGCGCCATGGGCAGGGGGTGTGGGGCGTTCATTCGGAGGAAATTCCCAGCGACTTGATGGTGGAAGACCACAGCCGGTAGTCAGCCTGCAGGATCTCGCGCAATTGAACCGGGTCCACGGGCGCCCGCACCATGCCCAGGCCCTTGAGCCGCTCGGCGACCTCGGGCAGGCCGGTCACCCGGTTGATCTCGTGGTTGATGAGGGCGCGGCGCGCCACGTCCAGCCCCTTGGGCGCGAACACGCCGTACCAGTTGGTGACCTCGAAGCCCTTGAGCGTCTCGGCCGCGCTGGGCACGTCGGGCAGCAGGTCGGAGCGGGTCTTTTCGGTGACGGCGATCAGGCGCACCTTGCCGGCCTGCGCATGCGGCAGCAGCAACGAGGCGCCGCCCGCGAACATCTGGCATTCGCCCTGCAGCAGTGCGGCGACGGCCGGGCCGCCGCCCTTGTAGGGCACGTGCACGATGTCCAGTTGCGCCGTCTTGGCCAGCAGCGCGAGCGTGAGGTGGTTGTGGGTGCCAATGCCGCCCGAGGCGTAGTTGAGCTTGCCCGGGTTGGCGCGGATGTAGGCCAGCAGTTCGGGGAAGGTGCGCGCCGGCACGCTGGGCGAGACGGCGATGACGTTGATCGCGTAGGCCAGCATGGCCACGGTGTCGAAATCGTTCATCGGATCGAACGCCAACTGCTTGTACAGGCTGCCATTCATGGCATGCGTGGACATGGCGCCGATCTCGAGGGTGTAGCCGTCGGCCGGGGACCGGGCCACCAGCGCGGCGCCCAGGTTGCCGCCCGCGCCGGCCATGTTCTCCACCACCATCGGCTGGCCGCTGGCGGGGAACAGGTGCTTGGACAGCAGCCGCCCGAGGATGTCGGTCGAGCCGCCCGGCGCGAACGGCACGATCAGGCGCACGGGGTGGGTGGGAAAGTCGGCGCCGGCCTGCGCCCTCGCCAGCATGGGCAAGGCGCCCGAGGCACCCAGAACCAGGGCCTGGCGGCGTGTGGTCGAAACGTTCATGGAGAAACTCCCTGCTTTTTTTAGCGGAATCGCCGCAGTGAAGCGGTACGGACAGTCTAGAAGTGGCCTCGCGAAAGGGAAGCGCGAACTTGGAAAATTCCACTTCGCAGAACGGATCTTCCCGGTGCGCGGCCGGCCCGTGGCAGGGAGCTCGGCGGCCCACGGTGCAGGCCGGCGCGGGCCCCCTGCCACGCCCCCGTATCATCGCCGCCATGCTTTCCAAGTTGATGAGCCTTTTCCTACTCGGGCTGGTGCGATTTCTCACCGGTTCCCAGGCCCGCTGGTACGGCTGCCCGCCCAAGGCCGAGCAACGCATCTATTTCGCCAACCACCAGAGCCACGCCGACCTGGTGATGATCTGGGCCGCGCTGCCCCAGGAGCTGCGCAGCATCACCCGCCCCATCGCTGCCAAGGACTACTGGACCAAGACGCCCTTTCGGCACTGGATCACCTCGGCGGTCTTCAACGCCGTGTACGTGGACCGCCAGTCGGGCACGCCTGCCGCGGTGCCACCGGCGGCGCCGGGCGCCGAAACGGCCGCCCTGGACCCTGCCCCGCCGGCCCCGG
>NZ_BAAJYT010000277.1:0-4516 GCF_057541515.1 Acidovorax sp. KNOB132 | reverse complement strand
CAAGGTGGCGAGCAACAACCCGGACGGGTTCGATCAACTGGGCAGCGGGCTGGCCGGCACCGCGGCGCTGATGAAAGAGGCCGGAAGCGCCGTGAAGGCCATGGACTCGGCCATCGGCGCCATCAACGGCCTCAAGACCTCGCACATGATGGCTTTGGGCGCCGGGGTCGCTTCCATGGTCGGCGGCCAGGCCGGGGCGTCGTCCCTGGCGAAGGCCGCCGCGGCCGTCGCCGCCTTTGCCGATGCCGGCGGGGCCGGCGGTGGAGGGGGCGGGCCCGAGGTCAGCATGCCGACCAACACCGACCCGGCCATGCCGCAGTCGCAGGCGCTGCGCGAGCTGTCCAAGGACATCACGAAACCCATCGTGTCCATCGTCAGCCCCGAGGGGCATTCGATGATCAGCCCCAAGCCCATCGTGATCAGCTCCGGGCAGAGCGCATCGATGCACGCCACGCAGCACATCACGGTATCGAGCGGCGCGCAGCTCACCCAGCTGGCCAAGGGCGGCATGCTCACCCACGTCTCCCAGGGCGGGCAGCGCAACACCGTGAGCCAGGGCGACGTGGCCTCCGAGGCGCAGGCCGGCCACATGAACCTCACGGCCAACCAGAACATCACCATGGCGTCCAAGACGCTCGATGCGAGCGTGCTGGGCCACGAGAACGTCAACATCAAGGCCACGCAGGATTCGGTCCTGGTCGATGCCGGGCAGCACATCCGCCTGGAGGCGGCCGACAGCATCACCCTGGTGTGCGGCAAGGGCAAGGCCTACATCAAGCTCACCAAGGACGGGGACATCGAGATCGTCGGCGTGCGCAAGGGCCTGCTGCGCTTCACGGAAAGCCTCGACGAGTTCGGCAAGCCCATCAACATGAACTGCTGACCCACCGGCATCGCCGGCAGCAGCCTAGGAATCCATCCATGCAATACCACATCCAGGAGGCGGCCTTCGAGCTGCCCTCCGACGGCTTCATCGACCGCAGCGTGAACGTGCTCATCTTCGGGGACCCGGCGCTGCCGTTCAACGTGGTCGTCACCCGCGACTACTTCGACGAAGGCAGCGGGATCGAGGCGCTGCTGCAGGAGCAACTGCGTGCGCTGTCCACCGTGGGCAAGAGCTACAAGCAGCTCGACATGAGCCGGGCGCGCCTGCCGCTACACGGCCCCGCCGGTGAGCCGCCGGCCAACGAAACCGCTGCCCCCAACGCCGTGGGTGCCTCGGTCTCGTACAGCAAGCAAGGTCACACGCTGTACCAGCGCATCGTGCTGATCGAGCTGCCCGAGCGCAAGGCGCTGGTGCTCACCGGCACCCATGCGGCGCCCTGGAAGCCGCACCACGAAGCGCAGTGGGCGTCCATCCTGCAAAGCGTGCGCGTGCGGCCGCAGTAAGGCACGCCCCCAAGGCTCCACGCCGCCCTCGCGACAGACCGCACGGCCTTTTACAAACCCGCCCACCGGCGTACCTTCCTTCCGCGCTCCATGCCCAAAGCCGCCCGCCTGCACGATCCCATCGCCCACACCTACGCCCGCGAGGGCCATGCGGCGGGGGCGGCCACGGCGGTGGCGATCGAGTTCGGGGCGGCGGTGGCGATCGGCGCGGCCGTGGGCACCATCGCCTGCCCGGGGCTCGGCACCCTGGCGGGCTTTCTGATCGGCGCGGCCGTGTTCGTGGGCACGCTGGTGGTGAGCCACATGTTCAGCCTGGTGGGCGACTTCTTCCAGTCGTTCGGGGAGGCGCTGGGGCGAAGTTTCAGCTCCGATTGCGGCGAGCTCACCGCGACGGGGTCGGCCACGGTCTTCATCAACAAGCTGCCCGCCATCCGCGCCGGGCTGGACGTGGCCATGTGCGACAAGCACAGCATGCCGCCCAGTCTCGTCAACTTCGGCAGCGAGAACATCTTCATCGACACCTTCCGCGCCGGCCGCGAGGGCGACTACGTGGACTGCGAGGCCAAGATCAGCAAGGGCTCGGAGGACGTCAACTTCGGCGGCGAGTCGGTGCCCGTGGCCAATTTCCGGGCGCAGGAAATCCCGGACTCCGACCGCGAGCTGGCGGCCAAGGCCCGGTTCTGGGCCGGCATCCTGGGCGGGGCCGCGGGCGCCCTGAAAGCCGGCATCAAGTGCTTCGGCATTGCCGTGGGCATGGGTGTGGTGGGGGCCAAGGTGCTGGGCGAGGTCATGCCCTCCTTCGATGGCGGGCAGGGCGCGGCGAAGGGCGCGGGCAACAGCGCCGGCACCGCCCTGGGCAACCTGCTGCAGGGCAAGCCCGTGCACGCCGTCACCGGGGCCAAGGTGCTGCTGGGCGACGACGACACCGACTTCGCGTTGAGCGGCGCGCTGCCCATCGTGTGGCAGCGCACCTATGCCTCCACCGACGCGCGCACCGGCGTGCTGGGAACGGGCTGGAGCCTGCCTTTCAGCGTGGAGCTGGTGTTCCAGGACGGCAAGGCCCATTACATCGACGAGCAGGGGCGCGGCATTCCCTTCGACGACCTGCCGCCGGGCGGGCAGATGTTCAGCGTGCCCGAGGGCCTGCAACTGAGCCGCAGCGAAGGCGGGGTCTACTACATCGGCATGCCCTCGGTGGGTTGGGTCTACACCTTCGGCGCGCGCCGGAGCCAGGCCGAAGGCGAGCGCCTGTCCCTGCTGCAATGGGCCGACCTGAACCACAACGCCATCGATTACCACCGCGACGCCCAGGGCCTGGTGCGCCACATCACCGACACCAGCGGCCACCGGCTGGCGCTGCACTACACCCCGGACGCGGTGGCCGGCAGTGGGCCGCGCCTGTTGCGCATCGACCTCACCGCGGGCGGGCCGCCTGGCACCCTGGTCGAATACCGCTACAGCACCGAAGGCGACCTGGTCCAGGTGACCGACCGCACCGGCCGCACGGTGCGCCGCTTCGAATGGGCACAGCACACGATGGTGGCCCAGACCTTCGAAAGCGGCTTGGTCGCCCACTACCAGTGGGACCGGCCGGGCCCGCAAGGCCGCGTGCTGCGCCACTGGCTCGACGATGCGGGCGGCGGCCTGCCGGCAACCAGCTGGACCTTCGAATACGACCTGCCCGGCGAAGCCGACGGCGACCGCCGCACGCGCGTTACCGACCACCTGGGGCGCGTGCAGCTCTTCGACCACGACGCGGACCAGAACGTCACCCGCTACGAAGACCCCCTGGGCCACATCCAGCGCATGGAATGGAACGGCCAGTGGCAATTGCTGGCGTGGACGCGGGCGGATGGCACCCGCTTCACCTTCGACTACGACCGCCTGGGCAACCTCGTGCACGCCACCGACCCGCTGGGCCAGAGTGCGCGCATCGACTGGCACGAACGCTTGCAGCGCATCCGCGCTACGACGGCCGTGGACGGCTCGCGCTGGCACTACGAATACGACGAACGCGGCAACTGCACCGAAGTGCTGGGCCCGCCCCTGGCGCAGGATGCGCCGGATGCGTCCCTTGCGCCGGATGCAAACCCTTCGGGCACCCCGGCCGACGCCCGCTACCGGGAGGCCACCGTGTACGACGCGCGCGGCCTGCCCGTGCTCACCACCGATGCCAACGGGGGCCGCCAGCAATGGCGCTGGACGCCGCAGGCCCTGCTGGCCAGCCACACCGACTGCTCGGGCAAGACCACCCGCTTCGAATACGACGCCAACGGCCACCTGCGGGTGCGCACCGATGCCCTGGGCCAGTCCACCCGGTACATCCACGACCCGCTGGGCCGCCTGCTGAGCGTGCAGCACCCCGATGGCAGCGTGCAGAACTACGGCTACGACGCGGCCGGCCGGCTGGCCTCCACCAGCGATTCGAGCCAGCGTGCGACCCGCTACCAGTACAACCTGCATGGCCAGCTGCTGACCCTGCAGGCCCCGAACGGCCGCGCCATCCACCTGGGCTACGACGCGGCGCACCGCTTGGCCACGCTGGTCAACGAGAACCACGCCAGCTACGAGTTCGCCTACGACACCGCCGACCGCCTGCTGGAAGAGCGCCGACCCGATGGCAGCCGCCACGCCCTCGACTACGACCCCGCCGGCCGCGTGGTGGCCTTGGTGGAACACCCGGGCGAGGACGACGTGCGCCTGCAGGGCATTGCCGGGCATGTGCCGGCCTCGCCCATCCGCACCCTCTACCGGCGCGATGCGCTCGGGCGCCTGCAGGAAAAGCAGATCCTTCCCTCCGGCGAGGGCGCGCCGGGCGGCGCCCTGCTGCAGCGCTTTGCCTACGACCCGCTGCACCGGCTGGTGCGCGCGCAAATGCTGGACGCTGAGACGCAGGCCCCGGTCCACACGCTGGAGTACGCCTACAACGCCCTCGGCGATGTGGTGAAGGAGGCCGCCACCGACGCCGCCACCGGCGAGCGCACCGAACTGCGCCATGCCCACGATGCCCTGGGCAACCGCACCGAGACGGGCCTGCCCGATGGGCGCACGCTGCACCACCTGTACTACGGCAGCGGGCATCTGCACCAGATCCATCTGGACGGCGTGGTCGTGGCCGACATCGAGC
>NZ_BAAJYT010000276.1:0-4540 GCF_057541515.1 Acidovorax sp. KNOB132 | reverse complement strand
GGACGGCGCCGGACTGCCCCCCGCCCCTGCGCGCGCCGCGCGTGCACCGGGGCCTGATCGCCAGCGGCGACCGCTTCGTGTCGACCGTGCAGGAATCGCAGGCGCTGCGCGACGCGTTCACCGCCGCCGGCCATGCGGTGCTGGCGGTGGAGATGGAGGGCGCCGCCGTGGCCCAGGTCTGCAGCGACTACGGCGTGCCCTTCGCCGCCGTGCGCACCGTCTCCGACCGCGCGGACGACGCCGCGCACGTGGACTTCCCCCGCTTCGTGCAGGCCGTGGCCAGCCGGTATGCCGATGGCATCATCGGGCGATTTCTAGATGTGCTATAAAAATAGTAGCTGCATGCCCTAGTGGTCATTACGCTGGAGGGCCGTTTGGCTTTTGGGTGGTTTTCGGAAAGGGAAGCGTTCGTCTCGGCAGGTGTTGTGGACCTGCCGCCTTGGGGTTTTATCGATCCATCCATTGGCGATAGATTTCCTGGAAGCGTCGAACGAGGCGCTCGCCGGGTTGCAGAACGCCCTTCATGCGTGAGGGCCTGGACGACAGCCCGCGTTGCACTGCCTCACAGATGGCTTGGTCTTCCGCAAAGAGCTTTTCCGCGTAGGCGGTGTGCCAAGGACCCACGATTTCCAGCATCGCCATTTCAGCCCGAGTGAGGTCAGGAACGTCAAAGCTGAAGAGGCGGGCGAACATCCTGCAACTGCCAGTGCCTGTCGGCTGGTAATCCATGATGGCAAGCTGCTGGTTGTCGGTGTATCCAATGGTCGTGGCAGGAAAGATCACGTGATGCCGATAGCCATCCGGGTACGGAACCGGCACCCGTTTGAAGATTTCATTCACCCGAGCATCACGCGGGCGCTCGTAGCGCTTGGGATTGAGCCGGGTGGTGTAGGAGATGGTGTTGTCAGCGTCGGGGTCGCTGTCCACCTGAAGGGGCTTTTGCACGTCGGCCGCAAAAGTATCCGCGTGCACGGAGAAGGCGTGCTCGAATTCCACAGTGTTTTGCAGCACGACTTTCCAGTTGGCTGCGATGTCTTGCACCCTCTTCGGTTTCTCTGCTCCTATCGCCCGAGACATCTGGTCCAGGGCGGGCAGAGTGGCGCCCAGAAATTCGTCCAGGCGCTGTCGAGGCTCCGCGCTCACGAAAATGAACTCGCCAAGGGTTTCCACCTGCCAAGTCTCTAGCCGCAGGTCTGCCGTCTGATAGCACGCCAACGCCTCGTTGTGTCGATGGGGCACGCCAATCGCCATTCCGTCGCCGTTGTAAGTCCAAAGATGGTAGGGACAGCGGATTGGGCCATGGCCGCTGGGCTTCTCGAAGAATGCGGAGAAGCGATGGGGGCATACATTGGCGTAGGCCACGATGCGGCCTTCATGGCGATGAATCACCAAATCAGTCGCTCCAATGAGCCGCTTGACGTAGTCCAGTTCGTTCGGAATATCGCGGGTCAATGCGGCCAAATGCCATGCCTGCCGAAAAATATACTTTTTCTCCAAAGCAAGCACGTCTGGGTTTGTGTAGTCAGCTGGATCGATAAGATGGTTCTCGGGCATGATCAATCCTACTTGAACACCGCAGCGAAAAAAAGCATTGCATTTGACCTAGGATAAAAATTCTTCAGGAAAATTGATCCCGGTCATTTTTGCCTGGTAAAAAATAGTTGGTGAAGATATCGCTGCACTATTTTTATGCTGAGTTCGTGGTGTGAAGAGAATTGAATTATTTGCGAAAATTATGCAAATAAGAAATCAAAAAATTCTCTGAAAAGTAAATCAACTGAAGCATACGAGGAAAATTGTGTGCTTCAGCTGATCACTGGTGATAATTAACTTAGAATATCCCAGGTGAGGGCAATCACTCCTGCGTTTGCAGAGGTTGCAACCCACAGCCCAAGACCTTTGGGAATGTATAACGGTTTGGGAATGAATATTTGAGTGTTGGATCCTGTTGTGGTATTTCCGTTTCCACTGAATATTATTGACTTGGATGTATCTGAAATTCCCGATGGAGCACTGGTTGCCGCGAGTAGATTGACGGTGCCATTTTGCGGATTGCAAAAGCAAGTTCGGATCACAATTCCATTGGTATTCGCAGAAGGAGCTACCAATTGCGCCACGCCTTTAGGGGCAATGGTTGCAAAATTCTTTCCTATGGGGACAGCATTCATAGTTGCCTTCGTGAAATGGTGTTTTCTATTCAATAAACATCACGATAATAAATCCCAAGTAAGTGCGATGGCTCCTGGTCCTGAGTTTGCCACCCAAAGCCCCATTCCCGCAGGGATATACAGTGGGTACGGCATTACCACTTCGCTATTTGAGCCGGCCGCCGAGTTTCCGTTGCCGGAAAAAATGATTGGCTGACTAACATCCCCTATTCCAGTAGGCGCCACTGTACCAGCAACCAGATTTACAGTTCCGGTGACGGGGTTAATGTAGCCTGTCCGAATTATTGCACCACTTGTATTGGAGGCTACAGAAAAAACCAGAACAACTCCAGGGGAGCTGGAATTTAAAAACCGCTTTCCAATTGGCTCTGCATCCATTTATGACTCCTAAAGAATTTGACGCCGAAATGGCGGCAAGTAGTCAATGCTGTGTTGTTTTTGTTCGTCTGTCAAATATTTAATTTATATTCAGCATCCTGCAATCATTGGAGGAGATTTTTAAGGCGATACCAGGAAGGACTGGCCGCACCGACAGATAACGCATCTTGGTTAGTGAGGAGCGATATGGCCTTGAACCAACCACCGTCTGCTTGTGCCCATTGAACAACAAGACCAGTACAGACTTTTTTCTCAATCCGAAACAATTGGTACTTTACGCAGCGCTGGTTGCAAGCGGTGGAGGCTGCGTTCACGCACTGCTGGAACACCATGAAGGCTTTTCTGGACTAAGAGTTAACCTAAATCTCGATGCAATCAGTCTATTAGGTCACTTAGCATCGTCCTTCATGAAACGCAATATAGGGTTGCTTGATGCTATAAAAATAATAGCTGCATGCCCTAGTGTTTATTGTGCTTAAGGCCAATTCGACGCAGCACAACAAACGCCTATCAGCGTCGCGCGTCTTCAGTCCAGCAGACGCTGTGGAACCGGCTCCGCCGGGCCACTGGCGTCGTCCCCCCTGGGGGGGAAGCCGCGCAGCGGCTCAGGGGGGTCACTTCAACCAGCCGCGCTTTCGGAAGTACCACATGGGGCCCAGGGCGCTGGCCACCATCAGCGCCAGCGCGTAGGGGTATCCCAGCGACCAGTCCAGCTCGGGCATGAACTTGAAGTTCATGCCGTAGACGCTGGCGATCAGCGTCGGCGGCAGCAGGGCGACGCTGGCCACCGAGAAGATCTTGATGATCTTGTTCTGGTTGATGTTGATGAAGCCGACCGTGGCGTCCATCAGGAAGTTGATCTTGTCGAACAGGAACGCCGTGTGGTTATCGAGCGATTCGATGTCGCGCAGGATCTGGCGCGCCTCCTCGAACTGCTCGGCGTTGAGCATCTTGCTGCGCATCATGAAGCTCACGGCGCGGCGCGTGTCCATCACGTTGCGGCGGATGCGGCCGTTCAGGTCCTCCTGGCGCGCGATGGCGGCCAGCACCTCGCCGGCGCGGGCATCGGTCACGTCGCCGGCCAGCACCTGCACGCTGACCTTCTTCAGGTCGTCGTAGATGCCTTCGAGGGTATCGGCGGAGTATTCGGCGTCGGCGTCGAAGAGCTTGAGCAGCACCTCCTTCGCATCCTCGATCAGGCCCGGCGCACGGCGCGCGCGCATGCGCAGCAGGCGGAAGACGGGCACGTCTTCGTCGTGGATGGAAAAGAGCACGCCCTTGCTCTTGAGCGTGTCGTTGACGAGGTTCAGGATGAAGGCCACGCGCACCGAGCGCGGGTCGTCTTCGTCGTCGATGAGAAAGTCGCTGCGGATGTGCAGCTCGCCGTTGTCTTCTTCATAGAAGCGGGCGGATTCCTCGATGTCCTCGTCCATGGCGTCTTCGGGGATGAAGAGGCCGTAGTGCTGCTTGACCCAGCGTTTTTTCTTCGAGGGTGGGCGACTCCAGGTCGACCCAGATGGGCTGGAACTGCGCCAGCTCTTCCAGGGATTCGATTTCTTCCTGGACGAGCCGGCCGTTGGCGAGCGTGAAAATGTTGAGCATGTGGGCTCACTCCCGGTGTGTGGTGGGCTTTTTCTGCGAGGGATGGGGCGGCTTTCAACCCTCGGCAGGCCGGGAGCTGAAAGCTACCAACTGGGGTAGGTTTCCACGGAGGAATCTCCAAAAATGCAAGCCGCGGATTATGGCATTGCGCTGCGTCAATCCCATGACACCCGCCGAGGGCCGGCGGGGCCTGGCAGCCCGTGCGCGCAGTAGCGGTAAGGCTTTTTTTTCCGTCAGCCCGCCTCGGGCGCGGGGGTGCCCGCCGCCCGCACCGTGGCGAGGGCGCGGCACAGGTCGGCCCAGGCGGCGGCCTTGGCCTCGGGCGCGCGCAGCAGGTAGGCGGGGTCGTAGGTGACGATGGCCGGCGTGCCGCCGGGCAGGGCGTGCAGGCC
>NZ_BAAJYT010000275.1:0-4563 GCF_057541515.1 Acidovorax sp. KNOB132 | reverse complement strand
CTGCCGGGCAAGGCGTCGGGCCCCGGGCCGTTCTACATCGTCTGGCCGGTGGCCGACGGCGTGCTCAGCGAGCAGTGGCCCTATGCCGTGGCCCGGCTGCACGTGCGCGAGGCACCGGAAAAGCGCTGGCCCCGGATCGGCGTCGCGCCCGAGGTGCCCGCGGGCGATGCGCGCCGGCGCGGCCAGGCGATCTTCGTGGCGCAGTGCTTCGTCTGCCACACCATGAACGGCGGCGGCGAGGCGCGCCTGGGGCCCGACCTGAACCTGCCGATGAGCCCCGTGGAGTACTTCCAGCCGCAGGCGCTGCGCCAGCTGGTGCGCAACCCGGCCAGCGTGCGCCAGTGGCCCGGGCAGTCGATGCCCGGCTTCGCGCCGGACCGGCTCAGCGACAGCGATCTGGACGATCTGGTGAGCTACCTGCAGCACATGGCCCGCGAGCGCCGCGGGGCGCGCTGAGAACGGCGCGGCGGGCCGCCGATGGGGGGCGGTGGCGGCGCCGGACGCACTTTTCATTTGCTGAAATTTTGAGCAGCTACAATCCTGCCTCCTTTTTCAGCACGCGCTGCCTCCCCCCTCCCATGCACATCGGCCACATCCCTTTGGCGAACCGCCTGTTCGTCGCCCCGATGGCGGGCGTCACGGACCGGCCGTTCCGCCAGCTGTGCAAGGCGCTGGGGGCGGGCTACGCGGTGAGCGAGATGGTCACCTCGCGCAAGGACCTGTGGGACAGCCTCAAGACCTCGCGCCGGGCCAACCACGAGGGCGAGCCCGGCCCCATCGCCGTGCAGATCGCCGGCACCGACGCGCAGATGATGGCCGAGGCCGCGCTCTACAACGTGGACCGGGGCGCCGAGATCATCGACATCAACATGGGCTGCCCGGCCAAGAAGGTCTGCAACAAATGGGCGGGCTCCGCCCTGATGCAGAACGAGGCCCTGGCCCTGGAAATCGCCCAGGCGGTGGTCGAGGCCTGCGCCCCGCGCAACGTGCCCGTCACGCTCAAGATGCGCACCGGCTGGAGCCAGGAGCACAAGAACGCCGTGGCCCTGGCCCGGGCGTTCGAGGGCGTGGGCATCCAGATGCTGACGGTGCACGGCCGCACGCGAGAGCAGGGCTATCGTGGCCAGGCCGAGTACGACACCATCGCCGCCGTGAAGGCCGCGGTGCGCGTGCCGGTGGTGGCCAACGGCGACATCACCTCGCCCGAGAAGGCGCGCGAGGTGCTGGCCGCCACGGGCGCCGACGCGATCATGATCGGGCGCGCGGCGCAGGGCCGGCCGTGGATCTTCCGCGAGATCGGCCACTACCTCGCCACGGGCGAGCACCTGGCGCCGCCGCTGGTGGCCGAGGTGCGGCGCCTGCTGCTGGACCACCTGCAGGACCACTATCGCCTCTACGGCGAGTTCACCGGCATGCGCAGCGCGCGCAAGCACATCGCCTGGTACGTGCGGGCCCTGCCCGGCGGCGAGGCGTTCAGGCAACACATCAACACCATCGAGGACTGCTCCGAACAGTGGCACGCGGTGGCCCACTATCTGGATGCGATCGGGCAACGGATGGACCGGCTGCCCCCCGCGTACACCGAGGACGCAGACCCCAGCGAAAAACAGGAAGACCTGGCGGCATGAGCAAGAAACACATCGAAGAGTGCGTGCGGGAGAGCCTGCAGGGCTACTTTCGCGACTTAGGGGGCGAGACGCCGGACGGCATGTACGACATGCTGGTGCGCGTGGTTGAAAAGCCCCTGCTGGAAGTGGTCATGAGCCACGCCGACAACAACCAGTCCCGCGCCGCCGAATGGCTGGGACTGAACCGCAACACCTTGCGCAAGAAGCTGGTGGAGCACAAGCTGCTGTAACGGCGGTTGCTACATATTTAATAGCAATATGCCCTAGTGGATATTGCGCTGAAGCCCGATTTCAATCAAACCCCACCCCCTGCCATGAACGCACTTCTCTCCGTCTCCGACAAGACCGGCATCGTTGAATTCGCCCAGGCCCTGCACGCGCTGGGCATCCGGCTGCTGTCCACCGGCGGCACCGCCCAGCTGCTGGCCAAGGCCGGCCTGCCCGTGACCGAAGTGGCCGAGGTCACGCAGTTCCCCGAGATGCTGGACGGCCGCGTGAAGACGCTGCACCCCAAGGTGCACGGCGGCCTGCTGGCGCGCCGCGAGCTGCCCGAGCACATGGCCGCGCTGGCCGCGCACGGCATCGACACCATCGACCTGCTGGTGGTCAACCTCTATCCCTTCGAGGCCACGGTGGCCAAGGCCGGCTGCACGCTGGCCGACGCGATCGAGAACATCGACATCGGCGGACCCGCCATGGTGCGCAGCGCCGCCAAGAACTGGAAGGACGTGGGCGTGGTGACCGACGCCGCGCAGTACGAGAGCGTGCTGGGCGAGCTGAAGGCGTCGGGCAAGCTGTCGGACGCATTGCGCTTCGGCCTGTCGGTCGCCGCGTTCAACCGCATCGCGCAGTACGACGCGGCCATCAGCGACTACCTCTCGTCCGTCACGTTCGAGGCCGAGAAGCTGGCCGAGGACTACGTGCCCGCCCGCACGGCCTTCCCCGGCCAGAGCAACGGCATCTTCACCAAGGTGCAGGACCTGCGCTACGGCGAGAATGGCCACCAGCAGGCCGCGCTGTACCGCGACCTGTACCCCGCGCCCGGCTCCATCGTCACCGGCGTGCAGCTGCAGGGCAAGGAGCTCTCGTACAACAACATCGCCGACGCCGACGCCGCCTGGGAATGCGTCAAGAGCTTTGACGTGCCGGCCTGCGTGATCGTCAAGCACGCCAACCCGTGCGGCGTGGCCGTCGGGCTCGACGCCCTGGGCGCCTACGGCAAGGCGTTCCAGACCGATCCCACCAGCGCGTTCGGCGGCATCATCGCCTTCAACCGCCCGGTGGACGGCGCGGCGGCGCAGCAGATCGCCAAGCAGTTCGTGGAGGTGCTGATGGCCCCCGACTTCACGGCCGAGGCGCTGGAGGTCTTCAAGGCCAAGGCCAACGTGCGGCTGCTCAAGATCGCGCTGCCCCCGGCGCTGGACGCGGCGCAATACGCGCTGGGTAGCAACACGCCCTGGCACCGCGGCCGCAACGCGGTGGACGCCAAGCGCATCGGCTCGGGCATGCTGCTGCAGTCGGCCGACAACCATGAGCTGTCGATGATCGACATCAAGGTCGTCACCCAGAAGCAGCCCACGCTGGAAGAGATGGAAGACCTGCTGTTCGCCTGGAAGGTCGCCAAGTACGTCAAGAGCAACGCCATCGTGTTCTGCAAGGGCGGCATGACGATGGGCGTGGGCGCTGGCCAGATGAGCCGCCTGGACTCGGCCCGCATCGCCAGCATCAAGGCGCAGCACGCCAACCTGTCGCTGGCCGGCACGGTGGTGGCGAGCGACGCGTTCTTCCCCTTCCGCGACGGCCTGGACGTGGTGGTGGACGCGGGCGCGACTTGCGTCATCCAGCCCGGCGGCAGCATGCGCGACCAGGAAGTGATCGACGCCGCCAACGAGCGCGGCGTGGCCATGGTGTTCAGCGGGGTGCGCCACTTCCGCCACTGAGCCGGTCGGCAGGAACCTCCTCCAAGCGCGAAGGCCCTGCCAGCGCGGGAAAGGCAGACCCTGCCTTCCTGCGCTGGCAGGGCCTTCGCCGTTGCGGCGTGTCAGGTCACCCGACCGTCTGCACGGACTGGCGCACGCTGCCGGCGCCCTGCACCTTGCTGGGGTCGCCCGCCATCACGTTCACCGGCGTCTTGCCGCCATCCACATCGGTGTTCGCGATGTTGACGGTGGAGTGCCTGGAGTCGAAGCGGAAGGTGAAGGCCTTGAGGTTCTGCAAGGTCGAATCGGAGATGTCCACGTTCGCCGTGATCGGGTAGCCGCCGCGCGTGACCGCCAGCTGGCCGATGTTGTCGGCGTAGATGCCCTGGAGCTTCAGATTCACGTCGCCGTTGATCTGGATCGCCTTGTCGTGGCTGTTCTGGAACGACGAGTTCGTGATCTCCACCTGGGCCGGGCCGCTCGGAAGGTCCTTCGCCGAGATGCCGGCGCGCTGGGCGTCGACCGCCTTGTTCTCCGCGCCGTCCACGGTGACGAAATCGTCCCCGGTCTGCAGGCCGTGCACGTTGTCCAGCTTGGCATCGCCCAGCAGATGGATGCCGTCCCCGCCCTTGAACTGCAGGTTCTTGATCGATGCGCCCGGCTCGAGGATGAACATCGGCAGTTGCGTCTCCGCGGTGCCGCCGCCGTTCAGCCCGGCGCCGGCGTTGAACAGCTTGCCCTCCCCGTCGTAGGTCGTGCCCGCCTTCACGATGATGGGCTTGTTCACCTCTTCTACGCCCGTGGGCTCGGCGACCTTCATGTTCGCCGGCGGCTTGGTGACGGCTGCATTCGTTGACGGGGATGGGGCTGCGGTGGGGGCTGACGACGGCGCGGTCGCCGGTGCCTTGCCGCCCGAACCCACCTCCGTGGGGGGGCGGCGGCGCAGGCGTCGGCGATGGCTTGGGCGCGTTCGCGATCGTGGACGGGTCGGGCGTGGGCGTCGCTGCCGTCGGCGC
>NZ_BAAJYT010000274.1:0-4569 GCF_057541515.1 Acidovorax sp. KNOB132 | reverse complement strand
CAGCCCGCCCAGCACGGCGGCGAACAGCGGGTTCAGGTAGTCCACGTGCATGACGTGGGGAAACAGCTCCGTCAGCACCGACAGCAGCGCCACCGACAGGAACGTCTTGACGGTGAACTCCCGCCCCATGCGCGTCCAGGCGAACCAGTAGAACGGCAGGTTGATGGCAAAGAACAGCTTGCCGAACGAGATGTCGGTCACGTAGTGCAGCAAGAAGGCAATGCCCGCCGTGCTGCCGATGAGCAGCCCCGCCTGGCCGAACAGCATGAGCGCCATGGCCACGAACAGCGTACCGGCGAAGAGCGCCTGCACGTCTTCGTAATGCCCGTGGCGCAGCGACCCCATGGGGTACAGCGGCGCGGAAGGCGGCAGCGCGGCCTCGGCCGGGGGCGCAGGGGGTGGCAAGGGGGCTTCGGGCATGGCGGGGCGGATGGGTGTCACAGGCTACTCCAACACCGGCAGGCCATGCAAACAACGCGCCAGCCCGTGCTGGCGGTGACGGCGCCGGGCTATCGCCCCTCGCGGATCTCCAGCGCGCTGCCGCTGCGCAGCACCCGGCCCTGGCCGTCGAAGTACACGGTGAAGATCATGGGCTGGTTGCCGCCGTCGTTCCAGCGCCAGTCCCAGGCGGTTTCGCCCTTGCGCTCGTAGGTCATGGCCTTCATGGGCTTGCCCAGGCGCCGGCGCACGTCGTCCATGGCCATGCCGGGCACGATCTGCTCGAAGTTGTGCGGCGCCAGCACCTGGCGCAGCGCGCTCATGCGGCCGTCGGGGCCGATGGTGATCATGTAGTTCTGGTGGCCGGCCGGCTGGCGGTTGTATTCGAGGGTGCGGGCACCGCCCGGCTCGTCCCACACGCGCTCGGGCTCGCCGAAGCGCGAGCGCACGTCGGCCTCGGTGGAGCTGCCCTCCTCCAGTTCGCTGATGCGTTGCGGATCGCAGCCGGCAAGCAGGGCCGCCAGGACGCCGAGCGTGCAGGCCAGGCCGGTGGCGCGCAGCGCCCGGGCCGCCGGGGCGCTCCATCGGGGGGTGTTCATCGGGGGTCCTTTCCGGGGCAGTGTCGGGGTCCGCACTGTAGCGCGCCGAGGCGGCGGCGCCCCGGCCAAGGGCGGCGCCCGCTAAAATCGCCGCCTCCCTACAGTGACTGCACCACCGCCATGTCCTTCTTCCGCCGCCCCGACTACCAGTCCGACACCACCCAGTTCATCAACCAGCTCAAGACCGAGAAGCCCGAACTGGACGCGCAGCAGCAGGCCGGCCGTGCGCTGCTGTGGGACAAGCGCGTGGACCGCAGCCTCTGGGGCGAGTACGACGAAGCCAGCGTGCCGCAAAAGCCCTACGTCTACCAGACCCAGGGCTGAATCTCAGGCATCAAAATGCCATCCAGCGCAATAGCAACTAACGCTGGTAGCTATATTTTTAATAGCAAACGATGAGCACCGCCGCGGACAGGGCCTCTGCCCCCGCCCTGCCCGCTGGGGGTGCCGAGGGCGCCTCCCCCCAGGTCGTGGACGCGGTGGCGCTGGCGCGCCTGTATGGCGAGCCGCTGTTCGCGCTGCCGACCGACCTGTACATCCCGCCCGATGCGCTGGAGGTGTTCCTCGAAGCGTTCGAGGGGCCGCTCGATCTGCTGCTGTATCTCATCCGCAAGCAGAACTTCAACATCCTCGACATCCCCATGGTGGGCGTCACGCGCCAGTACCTGGTGTACGTGGACGAGATCCGCAGCCGCAACCTGGAGCTGGCGGCCGAGTACCTGCTGATGGCGGCCATGCTCATCGAGATCAAGTCGCGCATGCTGCTGCCGCCCAAGAAGCAGGAAGGCAGCGCCGAGCCCGAGGACCCGCGCGCCGAACTCGTGCGCCGCCTGCTCGAATACGAGCAGATCAAGCTGGCCGCGGCCGGCCTCTCGCGCATGCCGCAGTACGGGCGCGATTTCCTGCGGGCGCAGGTGCACATCGAGCAGAGCCTGCAGCCGCGCTTTCCCGACGTGCACGTGGCCGACCTGCAGGAGGCGTGGCGCGACATCCTGCGGCGCGCCAAGCTGGTGCAGCACCACCGCATCACGCGCGAGGAGCTGAGCGTGCGCGAATACATGAGCGCCGTGCTCAAGACGCTGCAGGGCCGGCGCTTCGTGGAGTTCGAGGAACTGTTCGAGCCCGAAAAAGGCAGCACCGTGCTGGTGGTGACCTTCATCGCGCTGCTGGAACTGGCCAAGGAAACCCTGATCGAGATCACCCAGGCCGAGGCGTTCGCGCCCATCTACGTGCGGCTGGCGTACACGCCGGTCTGAGCCGACGCCCTTCACCGCCACGGCCGGGCGCCCCGGCCCGAACGCCCCACACGCCCACACGCCCACACGCACCACCATGCCATCCCACGATTTCGACGTTCTCATCATCGGCAGCGGGCTGGCCGGGCTGTCGGCCGCGCTGCACCTGGCGCCCACGCACCGCGTGGCGGTCATCACCAAGCGCGCGCTGCGGGACGGGGCCAGCGCCTGGGCGCAGGGCGGCATCGCCGCCGTGCTGGCCGAAGGCGACACCTACGAGGCCCACGTGCAGGACACCCTGGTGGCCGGGGCGGGGCTGTGCGACCTGGCCGCCACGCGCTTCGTGGTGGAGAACGCGCCCGAGGCCATCCACTGGCTGCAGGGCCTGGGCGTGCCGTTCTCGCAGGAGGACGGCGCCCTGCACCTCACGCGCGAGGGCGGCCACGGCGCTCGCCGCATCGTGCACGCCACCGATGCCACCGGCGCCGCCGTGCAGCGCACCCTGATCGACACCGTGCGCGCCACGCCCGGCATCACGCTGTTCGAGCAGCACACGCTGGTGGACCTCATCACCCCGCACAAGCTGCGCCGCGGCGGGCCGCAGCGCTGCCTGGGGCTGTATGCGCTGGACGAAGGCACCGACGAGGTCGTGACCTTCCGCGCGCCGCAGACCATCCTGGCCACGGGCGGCGCGGGCAAGGTGTACCTGTACACCACCAACCCCGACACGGCCACGGGCGACGGCATCGCCGCGGCCTGGCGCGCGGGCTGCCGCGTGTCCAACCTGGAGTTCATCCAGTTCCACCCCACCTGCCTGTACCACCCGCACGCCAAGTCGTTCCTCATCACCGAGGCGGTGCGCGGCGAGGGCGGGCGGCTCTTGCTGCCCCGCTCGGCCGGCGGCACGCGCTTCATGCCGCAGCACGACCCGCGCGCCGAACTGGCCCCGCGCGACGTGGTGGCCCGCGCCATCGACTACGAGATGAAGCGCCACGGCCTGGACTGCGTGCACCTGGACATCTCGCACCAGAGCCCGGCGTTCATCCAGGAGCACTTTCCCAACATCCTCGCGCGCTGCGCCGAGCTGGGGCTGGACATCACGAAGGAGCCCATCCCCGTGGTGCCCGCCGCGCACTACACCTGCGGCGGCGTGCTCACCGACCTGGCCGGCCGCACCGACCTGCCCGGCCTGTTCGCCATCGGCGAGACCGCCTGCACCGGCCTGCACGGCGCCAACCGGCTGGCCAGCAACTCGCTGGTGGAGTGCATGGTCTTCGCGCGCGCGGCCGCCCAGGCGATCGCCGCCGCCAGCGCGGAAGCCGTGCCGGACGTGCCGCCGTGGGACGACAGCCGCGTGACCGATGCCGACGAGTGCGTGGTCATCTCCCACAACTGGGACGAGCTGCGCCGCTTCATGTGGGACTACGTGGGCATCGTGCGCACCAACAAGCGCCTGGAGCGCGCGGCGCACCGCATCACGCTGCTGCAGGCCGAGATCGAGGAGTTCTACGCCCACTTCCACGTCACGCGCGACCTGCTGGAGCTGCGCAACCTGGTGCAGGTGGCCGAACTCATCGTGCGCTCGGCCCAAATGCGCCGCGAGAGCCGGGGCCTGCACTACAGCCGCGACTACCCCGAGCGGGCCGCCCCGGCCGCGCCCACCATCCTGGTCCCGCCGGTCCGCTGACCGCCCCACCGCCTCACCGCCTCACCGCAAGCTCTAACCGTTTTCTTCGCCCCTCCCGCCATGCAACGCAACCTGCTGAAATCCAAGATCCACCGCGCCACCGCCACGCACTGCGAGCTGCACTACGAAGGCTCCTGCGCGATCGACGAAGACCTGCTCGACGCCGCGAACATCGTGGAGAACGAGCAGGTGCACATCTGGAACATCGACAACGGCGAGCGCTTCGTCACCTATGCCATCAAGGGCCAGCGCGGCAGCGGCATGGTGTCGGTCAACGGCTCGGCGGCGCGCCGCGCTGCCGTGGGCGACCTGCTCATCATTGCCGCCTTCGCCCAGGTCGAGGAAGCCGAGGTGGCCGCGCACCGGCCGCAGCTGGTGTTCGTGGACGCCGCCAACCGCCAGGTGGAACTGCGCCACCACGTGCCCACGCAGGCCCTGTGAAAGGCCACCCACGATGAACCAGGACACCCTCGTCGCCCGTAGCCTGGCCAGCGTCTGGCACCCGTGCACGCAGATGAAGCGCCACGAGGCCGACCCGCCCGTGGCCATCGCCAGCGCCCGCGGCCCGTGGCTGCACGGCACCGATGGCCGGCGCTACCTGGACGGCATC
>NZ_BAAJYT010000273.1:0-4581 GCF_057541515.1 Acidovorax sp. KNOB132 | reverse complement strand
CGAGGCCGTGGGCCTGCTGCCCGACCAGGTCCCGCCGCAGGGCCAGGGCGTGTGGTCGCCGTTCTTCGGCCGCGAGGCCTACACCATGACCCTGGCCGCGCGGCTGGCGCAGCAGACGGGCGCGGCCGTGGTGCTGGCGCGCTGCGAGCGGCTGGGCGCCGGCCGCGGCTATGTCTTGCATTTCGAGGAGTTGTCCGTGCCCCTGTCCGAAGACCTTGACGCGGCCGTGCTGCAGATCAACCAGGCGATGGAGCACACCATCCGCCAGAGCCCCGACCAGTACCTGTGGGGCTATGCCCGCTACAAGCAGCCGCGGGCCGAAGCGCACGCCGCAGGGGCCGCGGCATGACGGGCCGCATGAACGTGTGGCTGATGGGCGTGCTGGCCCGCCTGCCGCTGCCGGTGCTGCGCGGCCTGGGCTGGGTGATCGGCCAGGTGCTGTATCGGCTGGCCGCGCCGCGCCGCAAGGTGGCGCTGCGCAATCTGGAGCTGTGCTTTCCCGATGCGTCCCCCGCCCAGCGGCGCGCCTGGGCCCGCGAGACCTTCGTGCGCTTTTGCAGACCTGGCTGGACCGCAGCTGGCTGTGGATGGCGCCGCGCGCGGTGGTCGAAAAGCGGCTCACCATCCACGGCGCGCTGCACGAGCTGGACGGCGATGCGCCCACCATCATCTTCGCGCCGCATTTCCTCGGCATGGATGCGGCGGGCACGACGCTCACCCTGCAGACCGACCGGGCCTTCACCTCGATCTTCACGCCGCACCCGGACCCGGCCGTGGACGCCTGGCTGTTCGCGGGCCGCCAGCGCTTCGGCAACGTGCGCATGCTCAACCGGGGCGACGGCGTCAAGCCCATCCTGAGCGGGCTGCGCAAGGGCGGGCTGCTGTATTTGCTGCCGGACATGGACTTCGGCCCGAGCGAGTCGGTCTTCGTGCCGTTCTACGGCGTGCGCGCGGCGACGATCCCCTCGCTGTCGCGCTTCGCCCGCCTGGGCCGCGCCAAGGTCGTGCCGCTGGTGGGCCGCCTGACCCCCACCGGCTACAGCGCCGAGATGATGCCGGCGTGGGAGCACTTTCCCACCGACGACCTGGAGGCCGACACGGCCCGCATGAACCGCGAGCTGCAGCAGTGGATCGACACCATGCCGGGCCAGTACTACTGGGTGCACAAGCGCTTCAAGTCCCGCCCGGACGGCGAGCCTTCGGTGTACCAAAAATAAAAGCAATTTCTAGCCGAATCGTTGCCACGCCGGCGGTTTGATTGCCTGTATTGCTATTGACTTTGTAGCGTTTGGGGCGTCAGGCTTTCGGTGATGGCCCGGATCACCGCCGCCGGCTGCTCGTGCACGATCCAGTGCGAGGCGCCCGGCACCTCGGTGCGGGTGAGCGAAGGCACCCATTGCGCGAGCCCCTGCAGCAGCCCGGGCAGCAGGGCCGGGTCGTCCAGGCCCCAGACCACGCGGGTGGGCACGTTCACGGTGAGCATCGAATCTGGCAGGGTGAGCGCGCCGGCGGCGGGATCGCCCTCGCGCGGCGGGCGCAGCGGGCTGGCGCGGTAGTAGTTGCACGGGCCCGTCAGGCCAGCGCCCCAGGTGGCGCGGTACTGGTCGCGCACCTCGGGGGTGAGCCACGCGGGCGCGTGCCGTCGGCCCGGTCGAAAAAGCCGAACAGGCGCCGGAAGTCGTCGGCCGCAAGCAGCGCCTCGGCGTCCGGCCGGCAGAGAAAGTGCATGTACTGGCTGGCCGCCTGCTGGGCCGGGTTGTTCTGCAGCTCGCGCAGGAACGTGCCCGGATGCGGCGAATTGACGATCACCAGCCGCTGCATCAACTCAGGCCGCTGGTTGGCCAGGTTCCAGGCCACTGCGCCGCCCCAGTCGTGCGCGATCAGCGCGGCCAGGGGCTGCGAGTCGCCGCATTCGGCCGCGATCAGGGCCGTGATGTCCTGCACCAGGTGCTTGGCGCGGTAGGCGGCCACGTCCGGCGGGGCGCTCGACGGCGCGAAGCCGCGCAGCCAGGGCGCCACGCAGCGGTAGCCGCCGTGGGCCGGGTCGGCGAAGTGCTCCAGCAGCGCATCCCAGATGAAGGCGCCTTCGGGAAACCCGTGCAGGAACAGCAGCACCGGGCGGCCGCGCTCGCCGCGGGTGCGGCAGTGCAGCGTGGTGCCGTGGGGCAGGGCGTGCGCAATGGTGTCGATCATGGTGCTCTGCCTTGGATCGCAGCCCGCGCATGACCTGTCTGCGCGGGCGCCTAGTTGTCTTCCGAATCCTCGTCCAGGGGCGCCTCTTCGGTGCCGTCCTGCGCCTCGGGCGACGGGCCGGCCACCGGGTGGGACCACTGCCACAGCAGTTGCGCCACCTCGTCCACCCCTTGCTTCTTGAGGGCCGAGAACATCTTGACCTCGCCGCCGCCGGCCTGCAGTCGCGTGATGGACAGCACCTTGGCCTGCTCGGCGCGGGTGAGCTTGTCGGCCTTGGTGAGCAGCACCAGGAATTTCAGGCCCGATTCGACGCGCGGGCGCACGGCCTCCAGCAGCGCTTCGTCCAGCTCGGTCAGTCCCAGGCGCGGGTCGCACAGCAGCACGATGCCGGTCAGGCTCTGGCGGGTGACCAGGTAGCTCAGCATCACCTGCTGCCAGCGGATCTTGTCCGAGCGCGACACGGCGGCGTAGCCGTAGCCGGGCAGGTCGGCCAGCACGGCGTCGGTCACGCCCTGCTTGCCCAGCGAGAACAAATTGATGTGCTGCGTGCGACCGGGCTTCTTGGAGGCGAAGGCCAGCTGCTTTTGCTGCGTGAGCGTGTTGATGCAGGTGGACTTGCCGGCATTGGAGCGGCCGACGAAGGCGATCTCGGGCACATCGATGGGGGGCAGGTGGTGCAGTTGCGCTGCCGTCGTCAGGAACCGCGTGGTGTGCATCCACCCCATGGCGACTTTGGCGTCCGGTGCGGGCGGGAGGGAGCCAGCAACTGGCGCATGTGATGTAGTCGTCATAACGGGGGTTACCAAGGATAGAGGGCCAGGGGGTCGCATTGTAGAATCGCGCCGTTTTGCGCCCATAACACAAGAACCCTCGATATGAAGAAATTGCTTGCTCCCATGCTGATGGCTGCCGTGCTGGCAGTTGCTGCTTTCCCGGCTTTTTCTCAGGGGGCCGCCCCCGCTGCCGCGGCGCAAAAACCCGCCAAGCCGGACCTGGCCAAGGGTGAGGCCACCTTCACGGCCGTGTGCGTGGCCTGCCACGCGGCCGATGGCAACTCCGCCATCGCCATCAACCCCAAGCTGGCCCAGCAGCACCCCGAATACCTTGTCAAGCAGTTGCAGGAGTTCAAGTCCGGCAAGCGCAACAACCCCGTCATGAAGGGCTTCGCCTCGGCCCTGTCCGATGACGACATGCGCAACATCGCCTGGTGGGTGGCGTCCAAGCAGGCCAAGCCGGGCTTCGCCAAGGACAAGGAACTCGTCGCCCTGGGCGAGCGCATCTACCGCGGCGGCATCGCCGACCGCAACATCGCCGCCTGCGCCGGCTGCCACAGTCCCAACGGCGCGGGCATTCCGGTGCAGTACCCCCGCCTGTCGGGCCAGCACGCCGACTACACCGCCGCGCAGCTCGTCGCCTTCCGCGACGGCGTGCGCAGCAACAGCCTGCAGATGACGCAGGTCGCCGCCAAGCTCAACGACCGCGAGATCAAGGCCGTCGCCGACTACATCGCTGGCCTGCGTTGACCTGGGTCAATCCCCCGGGCCGGCCACCGTGCCGCGCCCCTGAACCAACCGCCGATAATCACACCCAAGACGGGCGGGTCCATCTGAACGGATGGCCCGCCCTTTTGTCTTTCGTCCATGTCTGAAACCACCCACGGCATCCGCATCCACACCCGCTCGCAGGCCATGCGCGCGGCGGTGGAACTGCTGTCGTCCATGCGCTTCGCGATCTCGCTGCTGACGGTGATCTGCATCGCCTCGGTGATCGGCACGGTGCTCAAGCAGCACGAACCCGCCGCCAACTACGTGAACCAGTTCGGGCCGTTCTGGGCCGAGCTGTTCATGGCGCTCAAGCTCAACGCGGTGTACAGCGCCTGGTGGTTCCTGCTGATCCTGGCGTTCCTGGTGGCGAGCACCTCGCTGTGCATCGCGCGCAACGGCCCGCGCTACCTGGCCGACGTGCGCAACTACAAGGAAAACGTGCGCGAGCAAAGCCTGGAGGCCTTCGGGCTGCGGGCCAAGGGGCCGCTGCCCGGCGAAACCCCCGAGGCCGCCGCGCGCCGCATCGGCGACATGCTGGCCGGCGGCGGCTGGAAGGTGCGGCTGCAGCAGCGCACCACGCCGGCCGGGCCCGGAACGGGCTGGATGGTGGCGGCCAAGGCGGGTGCGGCCAACAAGATCGGCTACATCGCGGCGCACAGCGCCATCGTGCTGGTGTGCGTGGGCGGCCTGCTGGACGGCGACCTGGTCGTGCGCGCGCAGATGTGGCTGGGCGGCAAGACGCCGTACAACGGCGGCGGATTGATCTCCGAGGTCCGGCCCGAGCACCGCCTGTCCGAGCGCAACCCGACCTTCCGCGGCAACCTGCTGGTGGCCGAGGGCACGC
>NZ_BAAJYT010000272.1:0-4600 GCF_057541515.1 Acidovorax sp. KNOB132 | reverse complement strand
CGCCCGTGGCGCCGGTCGCGCCCGTGGCGCCGGTCGGACCGGCCGCCACGCCTGCTGCACAGGGACCCAGGGCGCCCGTCGTGGTTTCAAAGCACAGCACCGTGGCCACGGGTGTGCGCGTGGAGAGGGTGGGCAGAAAGACACCGCCACCATCCTGCACCCGCAGCCCCTCTTGCGTTCCATTGGCGCTGCGCACCACGAAGCCGCCTGCTGAAGGCACGGTGATGCGCACGTCCGCTGCCAACACCAGAGGAGCATGGACCAGGCAAGCGGCAGCGAGGGCGGCAGTCAGCAGGGAGAGGCGGATTTTTCTGGAGTGGTTCACAGGTCGTTTCCTGGGTGATCGCGTTGGGCCGAAGGGACTGCCACGTGCCGGTGTGCGGCCGAGGCGGTAGAAATCGGCGCCAGACTGTCTTTCGCCAATGTTTATGTAAATAGTTGTTTCAATCTTGATAGGTACTTGCTTGCACGCGGAATGTGCGTGTGAGGCGTGCTCGCGCGGATGCCGATGAATGGGTCCGCCCCAGGCTGAAACCGTTGGAAGCATGGGCGATGCGGCCGCACGCCATCATGGTTCGGTGCCATTGCCGGTGCACCGGATTCGCTTGGCGACTGCCCTGTCCTCCGGCTTTCTGGGCCATCGCGCCGGCGGTGGCCTCCTCAATTCACCGGGTGCGTTCTGCACGGCAGTCAGCCGCTTGCGCAATGCAGTGCAGTGCAGTGCGGCGCCATCCACCAGGGAAGATCAATGCCAATGGTTCTATGGAAAGTGCGGCACGCGGTGCCTTTTCCCCACAGCGGGCGCAAGGCCGTCCTGGCGGCTCTCGCCTGGGTGGCGCTGTCTGGCGCTTGCCTGGCGCAGGCGCAAACGCTGTGGCCCACGCCCCGGCAATGGGATCAGGCGCGAGAACAATCGGCCACCGTCCCCGCATGGCGCAATGCCATGGGCGCCCAGCGGCGCATCGCCGAAGACGCGATGAAGAGCGAGCCCCGGCCCGTGGCCGTGCTGACCACTGGCGGTCGGCTGCGGGGCGATCCGCTCAAGGCCCAGACCGAAGCGGGCCTGCAGGACATGGACAAGATCCAGGCGCTCGCCATCACCTACCGGGTCGACCACGACCCGCGCCATGCGGCGAAGGCGGGCGACTACCTGCTGCGCTGGGCACAGGTCAACCGACCGACCGGCCAGCCCATCGATGAAACCGGCCTGGAGCCCGCCATCTTCGGGTATCGGCTGGTGCGGGCCGACCTGGACGCTTCCACACGCGAATCGGTCGATGGCTGGATGCGCCGCATCGCCGAAGCCGAGATGGGGTCGCGGGAGATGAAGAAGAAAACCGCCACCAACAACTGGCACAGCCATCGCCTGAAGATCGTCGGCCTCATCGGCTTCGCAATCGGCGATGCACGGCTGATCGCCTACGCGCGGGACGGCCTGCGTGCGCAGATCAACGACAACCTGCTTGCCAGCGGCGAAAGCGTCGATTTCCAGGAGCGCGATGCGCTGTCCTACCACGTGTACGACCTGCGCCCGCTCGTTACGCTGGCGCTGGCCTTCGCGGAGCAGGGCGAGGATTTCTACCACTGGAAGGCGGCGAACGGCGCCTCCATCGCCCACAGCGTGGCGTGGCTGATGCCGTACCTGAGGGGTGAGAAGACGCATGCCGAGTTCGTGGGCAGCGATGTGCGATTCGACAAGGCGCGCTCGGACAATGGCGAGCGGGGTCATGTGGTCGGCAGCCTGTACGAGCCGCGCGACGCACTGCCGCTGCTGTTCCTGGCCGCTGCCTACGACCCCGAGTGCGCTGCCCTGGCGGAGCGGCTCGGCGGGGGGCGCCCGAACTGGCGCCTGGCGTTCAGCCGGCTGCCTGCCGCACGCACCCAGGGAGGGTGAGTGGGGCGCCTGAACACCCTGCTTGAACGCGATGGGCCACGCAGGCCAGGGGCCGGTCAGGGCTTGACCTCCAGCCGCACGCGGCGCCGGTCCGTGCTGACCGTGACCGACAGGCAATCGTCGGCCCACACCGGGCGAAGTGCGTCGGCGTCCGAATGCTCGGCGCGTCCATACGACCGCCCGGCCTGGTCCACCAGTTTCACGTAGCCCGCGCCGTCGCTGTAATCGTAGAACTCCAGGCTGTAGTCACTCCCGCCGCACACATCGGTGTGCATGAGTTCTGCAGTGTTGAAAGCGCGGGAGGAGAGCAGGGACCCGGCCAGCAGGGCCAGCGGCATGGCCGCGAGAAGCAGCAACGCCCATCGCGGCCAGGTCTGCCAAAAGCGGGGCTGGCGGAAGGCCGCGCGGTGGGTGGAGAGTGAAGAGGTGTGGGATTTCATGGGTGTTGGGTCGCAGGCGGGCTCAGTGAATACGAGCCGATGGATTTGCCAGTCGAGGACGCACTTTTAAATTGGTGCGTTATCGACTGGAGCCGACATTGAATCGGTGGCAACCATGTGCCCGATAGGAATTACCGATGGCTGCTTCTTGCGAGAACGGATTCATCGTGAACCGGAACATTTGGATGCTGAGTCGGCTTCATGGCCGTACGCTCAACAAAGCAGGGTCTTTGTCCGTGTTGATGCTTACCTGCTTGCAATCGTCTGACCAGATCGGGCTCAGGTCAGTCCCATCTGAAAAAAGCGATCTGCCGTGCGCGCGGCCTGAGCCGTCCACCAGTTGAGCGTAGCCATCCCCATTTTTGTATAGGTAAATATCCAGGCGATAGCTGGTGTTTTTACAGTGCGATGCGTGGGAAAACTCTGCCTTTCCGAAATAACTGGAATTGGCCAGTACGAAAAGAATGGGGGTGTTAAACACCAGCCAGACTGCGAGCGATAGCAAGGCGATGAGCCAAAAAATCAGCCCAGCCCACCATTGCCATCTGCGCCAAAATGCTTTGCGCTCCGCAGTTTGCGAGGGGGGTAATAAGGGGATCGCCATCTCAAGTCACCTTGCAATGCCAAGTCAAAGGGGTCTTTAGTCTTTCACGATAAAGATCGGAGAAAACAATGAAGTCACCCCCCTTTTGATGGTGTGAGCGCCATTCGCGGAAACTGGCGTTTTCCATCATGTAGAGATTTGAGGAAGGCACCTTACGCACTTCACTGGCGTTCCAGTGGCCAAGGATCTGTTCGCCTGAGAAGTCGTAGCAGTCTCTTATATAAAAAAACCAGGCTGTGAATGTCTACGCGGTGTGCGCGCGCTACGGCGTTTTCCAATGGCGTCACAACGCCTTCTGCTGCGACATGCAATGTGAAAGCGCCCAATGCGCAATACATGTCATCAATCGGGTCTGCCAGTTTTTCGAGTCCGTTCGCTGATACAGAGCCGGCATTGACATGGGCCGTCTCGTGCACATCGACCACGAAAGGACTGATGCCGAACGGGGTGGCATGCGTTCCCAGCTTTCCCGCTTTTCGGAGGTTGTTGAAGAGTTCCTTTTGTGAAAAGGCCAGGCTTCTTTCTGAGCCGTTACCGGAAACGGCATTTTTGAGTTCCAAATAGGTTTCCTGCGTTCTTCCGAAGCGCAACGCCCAAGGCATGCTGATGATCGACGTATCGATGTGCTGCGCGGTCAAAGACCTGTGGTCTACCCCTAAACCTGTTTTCCAGGCACTCGGCATGGCGAACGGCGCACCCGTGAACCATTTACGCACCAGGGCAGCGCCCACGCGAAATCCGTTCTTCTCCATGGCCGCAGGAAGATCGGTCAGCTGAATGTTCTTGAAGCAACCAGCGGCTGGGTAATTCGAAGCGAGGCTGATGGGCTTCGCCATCAGCCGGGCCGCAGCAAGCGCGGCATCGTTGAAATCTTTTGTCATGAATCCTCCCTTTTATCGATGCAGGGCATTGCGGCCATTCCCATACAAACAACCGCGCGGCGTATCTTAAAAGCTCCCCCGCAACCCTGGTCTCTTTGCAACGCACTCTTACTTTATTTGCATATTAATCACGTAACAATAAAACAAATATTGCCCAAGGTGCCCTCATTCGCCACAGCGGTGCATTGATCTTCCTGGCCGTGTCGTTTTGTATACAAAACGGTGCAAAAACCGTATTCCAGGCTGGCATGGCGTTTGCGTAATGCCCCGGCATGGACGCCACCTCCCACCCCCCGGCCCCCGCCGCCATTGAAATCGTTGCGCTCGCCAAGCGCTATGCGCAGGGCAAGCCTGCCGTCGATGGCATCGATCTGCGCATTGCCAGCGGCAGCTACTGCTGCCTGCTGGGGCCTTCGGGCTGCGGCAAGAGCACCACGCTGCGCATGATCGCGGGGCACGAGTCGGTGACCAGTGGCGATGTGCTGCTGGAGAACCGCAACATCACCGATCTGCCGGCGGCCGAGCGGGGCACGGCGATGATGTTCCAGAGCTTCGCCCTCTTTCCCCACCTGTCCGCGCTGGACAACGTGGCGTTCAGCCTCAAGATGAAGGGCGTGGGCAAGGCCGAGCGGCAGGCGCGCGCGCGGGCGCTGCTGGAGCGCGTGGCGATGGGGCACCTGGCCGACCGCAAGCCGGCGGAGCTGTCGGGCGGGCAGCAGCAGCGCGTGGCGCTGGCGCGCGCCCTCATCACCGAGCCGCGCGTGCTGCTGCTGGACGAGCC
>NZ_BAAJYT010000271.1:0-4635 GCF_057541515.1 Acidovorax sp. KNOB132 | reverse complement strand
GGCGGCCCGAAGGGCTTTTCCGAGGAGGTCTTCGACGACTACGTGGCAGACTTTCGCCGCTTCCTGGACGACGCCCTGGCCGCCGAGCCCTGTGGCCCGGCGCGGCATCTGCGGGCCTACCTGCGCGCCATGGGGGCGAGCCTGGCGGCCCTGCGAAGCCACCAGCGCCGGGCGGTGGCCGCCGTGCTCGGCGATCTGCGGTATGCGGCGATCTGGTCGGATTTCGTCGAGGAGATGTGCGCCACGGATTCGGTGGACCTCGCCACGCACAGGGTGTGCCGGTATGCCATCGAAGGCCTGCGGCTCGATCTCGTGCAGGGGCGGGGGTCCGGCGATGGCAGCAGCATCGGGACCCTGGTGGACCGGCTGCTGTCGCTGACGGTCCGCTGATTTTCGGGGCCTGCGCCGCGCGCAGGCCGCCAGGCTTTTTTGGATGGACCCGAGGATGAACCGCATCGCACTGGTAGAAGACCACGAACGGCTGGCCGATCTCATCCGCCAGGCCATGGCGGGGGCCGGCATCGCCGTGGATGCCTTCACCGACATCGAATCGGCCTGGCTCGCACTGCGCGACATTCCCTACGGCGCCTTGGTGATCGACCGGGGGCTGCCGGACGGCGACGGCCTGCAACTGGTGCGGCGGCTGCGCGCGCGCGACCAGGCCGTGCCCTGCCTGATGCTGACGGCCAGGGACGCGCTGCACGACCGGGTCGACGGCCTCGAATCCGGCGCGGACGACTACCTGACCAAGCCGTTTCCCATGGAGGAGCTGATCGCCCGGGTGCGGGCGCTGCTGCGGCGGCCCACCCACCTGAAGGCGCTGGACCCGGTGTACGGCGACCTGCGCCTGGACGCGGGCCGGGGATGCCTGGTGTGCGGCGGGGAAACCGTGGCGCTGCCGCTCACCGAGGTGCAGATCATGCTGTGCCTGCTGCGCAAGGCTGGCCAGGTGGTGCGCCGGTCGGAGCTGGAGGCCGCCGCCTGGGGCATCGCCGAGGCCGTCACGCCGAACGCGCTGGACGTGGCGCTGCACCGGCTGCGACGCAAGCTCGTGGCCGTGGGGTCAAGCGTTCAGATCGCCAACATCAGGACCCATGGATATGCCGTCCGCGAAAAACCACTGGCCCCGTAGCTTTCGCGGGCGCCTGCTGCTGGTGTACGTGGCCGGCATGCTGCTGAGCGGCGGGCTGGTCATGGCCGTCGTCATGGTGCTGCTCGAACCTCTGGAGCGGTACATGCTGCAGCACAGCGTGATCGAGCGGGCCGAGTCGATCGCCAGGATCATCCGCTTCGACGGCGCCGGCCTGCCCCTGGGGCCCGACCGGTCCCACATCGACGAATGGCCCTTTGCCAGCCTGAGCGAAGAGGTGGTGCTGCGCATCGTCGATCCGCACGGCGTGGTGTTCTACACCACCGACGGAAAAAGATTCCCGCTGGCGCCCGAGGGCCTGGGGTTCGATCCGCAGCGAAAGGGCTTTGCGCTGCAGCGCGATGGCGTGGCGATGCATGCCGCCACGGTGCCCCTGCAGCGGCCCGACCGGCTGTGGTATGTGCAGTTCGCCATCAGCGACCGCATCGTCCTGCTGCTGCAGCACAGCATCGGGTTGCCGGCGCTGCGCAAGGGCATCGTGGCCACCTGCCTCACGTTCCTCGTGATTTTCGTGATCGCCATGCACCTGACGCTGCGCCGGGTGCTCAAGCCGCTGCGCATCGCATCGCTGCAGGCGCAGCGCATCACGCCGCAGTCCCTGGGCGACCGGCTGGCGCTGGGCGATCTGCCCAGCGAACTGGTGCCGCTGGTCGATGCCTTCAACCGGGCGCTGGACCGCGTGCAGCTGGGGTTTCAGACGCAGCAGGAGTTCCTGGCGAATGCCGCGCATGAATTGAAGACCCCGCTTTCGCTGATCCGCGCGCAGGTGGAACTGGGCGGCCACAGCGGTGGCAAGGACGGCGGCAGCGGGCACAGCCGCTACCTGCTCCAGGACATCGACCGCATGGCGCGCCAGGTGCAGCAGCTGCTCCACCTGGCCGAGGCCAGCGAGCAGCGCAACTACCGGATCGAGCGGTGCGACCCGCGCTCCGTGATCCTGGAGGCCAGCGATTTCATGGACCGCGTGGCCGAGTGCAGCCAGGTGCAGATCGCGCTGCTCTTTGACGAGGGCGTGGGGCCCTGGGATGCCGACCGGGGCGCGCTGTTCACCCTGCTCAAGAACCTGCTGGAAAACGCCATCCAGCACAGCCCGCCGCACCGCGTGGTGCGGCTGCAGGTGCATGGCCGCGGATTTGTGGTGTCCGACGAAGGACCGGGGGTGGCGCCGGAGCACCTGGGCAAACTCTTCGAGCGCTTTTGGCGGGGTGCGTCCCGGCGCGACGAAGGGGCCGGGCTGGGCCTGTCGATCTGCCAGGAGATCGTCGCCGCCCATGGCTGGACCATCGAAGCGCGCAACGGCGCGGTGGGGCTGGAAGTGCGCGTGACACACGCGTCGGCGCCCGGCCCCGGCCAGTAAGGATTCAGCAATGCAGGCGCGGTGACGATGGCGGCCCGTGGGATGCGATGCATTCCATCCCTCAGGTCCCCATCACCCACTCTCACCGGAGGTACGAATGCCCTCTCGCCTGCACCCCGCAGCACCTTGGAACCACCGCATGCCGAATGTCCGGTATGCCCTCTGCGCCTTGGCCATTCTCAGCACCGGATGCGCCTCCCTCGCGCAGCCGGATCCGCTGGAGCCCGTCAACCGCAAGATCTTTTCCTTGAACGAAGGCGTGGACCAGGTCGTCCTGCAGCCGGCCGCCAAGGCCTACAGAACCGTGGTTCCTGAAGTGGCCCAGACGGGCGTGAGCAACTTCTTTTCCAATTGGCAGAACCCGTGGTCGTCGGTCAACCTGATGCTGCAGGGGCGGGTGGGCGAGGGCATGACGACCCTCGCGCGCTTCGGCACCAACACCACGGTGGGCGCCCTCGGCTTCGTGGACGTGGCCAGCGGCTGGGGCATGCCCCACCGCAAGGAGGATTTCGGGCTGACCCTGGACACCTGGGGCGTGGGAACGGGGCCTTATCTGGTGATGCCGCTCTTCGGCCCGTCCAATGCGAGGGACGTGTTCGCGTCGCAGGTGGATGGCCTGGGCAACCCGAAGAACCAGATCTCCAGCGTCTCTGTGAAGAACAGCCTGACCGCCGTCCAGGTGGTCAGCCAGCGCGCCCACCATCTGGGGGCCAGCGAACTGGTGGACCAGGCGGCCCTGGACAAGTATCTGCTGATGCGAGACGCCCATCTGAAAAAGCGCAACCGCGCCGCCCAGGCGAAGGATGCCGTCACCCAGGTGGCGATGGAAGAGTCCAGCGACTCCTGGCAGGGCGGGGCTGCGGCTGACCGCTAGCGAGGCAACCCCAGCGGGTGCCGTGCGATCAGCCGTTCACCGCCTGCACGGCCGCGCCCGCGGCCGGCACTTCCTGCGCCACCGCGCTTTTGCCGGCATAGAACGCGCCAGCCGCCAGCAGCAGCACGCCGGCAGCGAAGGTGGCGCGGCGCTTCATGGAACGCAGGTCGCCGAGGGGAAGGGCCTTGGATCGGTTGTCTCGCATGCTGTCTCCTGGTGGGTCGGTAAAGAGGGCTGCGCGCCGCAGGTTTCCTTCATACGCCGGCCGTGGCCGATCGGATTCAGAGTCCTTGTCCGAAAGAGGGCTTTGTATCCGCCAGCCCACACCCTCCGTATCCCGCTGCATGGCGAAGACCGCAATTTTTCTCACACAATGCGTGCATGAGCACCTCCCTCACGGACACCCAGCTGATGGCCCTCATTGACCAGGTCGCGGGACGCGACGATGCCGCCCTCAAGCGCCTGTACGACCACACGTCGTCGCGCCTGTTCGGCGTGGCCCTGCGCGTGCTGCGCAACCGCGAGTGGGCCGAGGACGTGCTGCAGGAGGCCTACCTCACCATCTGGCGCGTGGCGGGCAGCTATCGCGAAACCCTGAGCCCGCCGATGGCGTGGATGGGCCTGATCGTGCGCAGCCGGGCGCTGGACTTTCTGCGCCGGCGCACGGCCGACCGGGCGCAGCTCACGCAGGAGTTCGATGACGAGCTGGCGCAGACACTGCAGGCGGACCAGCCCTCGCCGGCGGACATCGCGCAGGCCAGCGAACAGGCGACCGCGCTGCACCAATGCCTGGGCCGCCTGGAGCACCGCCACCGCGAAGTGGTCAGCCTGGCGTACCTGCGCGACCTGAGCCACGGCGAGCTGGCCGAGCAGCTGAAGCTGCCGCTGGGGACGGTCAAGACGTGGATCCGCCGGGGCCTGGGTCAGCTGCGCGACTGCCTGTCGCGCTACGCGTGAGGTGCTGCCATGAATCTTTCGCAATCCCCTGAACTGCTGGACCGCCTGGCGGCCGCCTATGCGCTGGGCACGCTGCGCGGCGGTGCGCGGCGCCGCTTCGAGACCCTGGCGCGCGAGCATGCCGGCGTGCGGGCGGCGGCGCTGGTGTGGCAATCGCGCTGGTCCGGCCTGACCGAGCTGCAGGCCGAGCAGGCCCCGCCGCCCGAGGTGTGGCTGCGCATCCACAACCTGGTGCAGGCCGAAAAGGAACGCGAGGCCATGCGGGCGGCGCGGCAAGGGGCCGTGCCAGCGCGGGCC
>NZ_BAAJYT010000270.1:0-4655 GCF_057541515.1 Acidovorax sp. KNOB132 | reverse complement strand
GGCGCGGGCAAGAGCTCGCTGGTCAACATCATCAGCGGCCTGTACCGCCCCGACGCCGGCCGCGTGCGCATCGGCGGCGATTCCTTCGCCCAGGTGCCCACGCCCCGGCTGGCGCACCTGGGCGTGGCGCGCACCTTCCAGAACCTGGCGCTGTTCAAGGGCCTCTCCGTGCGCGACAACATCGCCCTGGGCCGCGTGCACGCCGCCCGCGCCAGCTTTGCCGAGCAGGTGCTGGGCTGGGGCCGGGCGCGCCGCGAGTGGCGCGATGCGCGCGAACAGGCGCGCGAGGCCATCGACTTCCTGGGGCTGGGCAGCGTGCAGGACCGGCTGGCCGGCGGCCTGCCCTACGGCCTGCAAAAGCGCGTGGAGCTGGCGCGCGCGCTGGTGGCACGCCCGCGCCTGTTGCTGCTGGACGAACCCCTGGCCGGCACCACCGCGGGCGAGAAGAGCGAGATGGCCGCGCTCATCCGCGCCGCGCGTGACCGGCACGGCGCGGCGGTGGTGCTGATCGAGCACGACATCGGCATCGTGCTGGGCCTGTCGGACCGCGTGGCGGTGCTGGATTACGGCCGCAAGATCGCCGACGGCACGCCCGCCGAGGTGCGCGAGGACCCGGCCGTGATCGACGCCTACCTGGGCGTGGCGCACGATGAGGAAGCCTCCACACCGCCCACGGAGGCGCGGTGATGGAAGGCTTCGACTTCGCCTTCCTTGCCGAGGTGCTGATCGGCGGGCTGCTGTCCGGCGTGATGTATTCGCTGGTGGCCATCGGCTTCGTGCTGATCTACAAGACCTCGGGCGTGCTCAACTTCGCGCAGGGCGCGCAACTGCTGTTCGCGGCGCTGACCTTCGTGAGCCTGGTCGAGCGCGGCCTGCCGTTCGCACTGGCATTGGCGATCACCTTCGCGCTGATGGTGGCGCTGGGCCTGGCCATCGAACGCGTGGTGCTGCGCCCGCTGGTCAACCAGCCGCCCATCACGCTGTTCATGGCCACGCTGGGGCTGTCGTACGTGATCGAGGGCGTGGCCCAGCTGGTGTGGGGCACGCAGGTGCATTCGCTGGAGCTGGGCGTTTCCGATGCGCCCATCGAGATCGCGGGCGTGCTGGTCTCCACTTTCGACCTGTTCGCGGCCGGCGTGGCGGCGGTCATGGTTGCGGTGCTGTCTGCGTTCTTTCGCTACACCCGCGTGGGCCTGGCCTTTCGCGCGGTGGCCGACGACACCTTCGCCGCCCTGGCTGTGGGCCTGCGCCTGCCGGTGATCTGGGCCACCGTGTGGTCCGCCGCCGGCGTGATCGCGCTGGTGGCCGGGCTGCTGTGGGGTGCGCGGCTGGGCGTGCAGTTCTCGCTGTCGCTGGTGGTACTCAAGGCCCTGCCGGTGCTGGTGCTGGGTGGCTTCGACTCCATCCTGGGCGCCATCGTGGGCGGGCTCATCATCGGCGCGCTGGAAAAGCTGGCCGAGGTGTACCTGGGCGCCTACGTGGGCGGCGGCATCGAAAGCTGGTTCGCCTACGCCGCCGCGCTGCTGTTCCTGCTGGTGCGGCCTGGCGGCCTGTTCGGGCAGCGGCCGGTGGAAAGGGCCTGACGCCATGGCAACCCCCACCCTTCAACCCGGCACCCATCGCACCCCCTGGCCCCTGTGGGCCACGCCCGCCATCGCGCTGGCATTGGCCTACGGCGTGGTGCCGCTGCTCGCCACCGACTACGTGTTCGACGCGCTGCTGATTCCCTTCCTCACCCTGTCGCTGGCCGCCGTGGGGCTGAACCTGCTGACCGGCTACGCGGGCCAGCTCTCGCTGGGCTCGGCCGCGTTCATGGCGGTGGGCGCCTATGCGGCCTACAACTTCCAGTTGCGCGTCGAGGGCCTGCCGCTGCTGGCGGCCATGGCGCTGGGCGGCGTGGCCGCCACGGTGGTGGGCGTGGTGTTCGGCCTGCCCAGCCTGCGGCTGCGTGGCTTCTACCTGGCCGTATCGACCCTGGCAGCGCAGTTCTTCGTGCAGTGGGCCCTGACGAAGTTCGGCTGGTTCAGCAACCACAACCCCTCGGGCGTGATCGACGCACCGCCCATCGCCGTGGCAGGCGTGGCCTTCGGCACGCCCACAGGCCGCTACCTCTTCGCGCTGACCGTGGTGGCCGTGCTGACCGCGCTGGTCTGGCGTGTGACGCGCACGCCCACCGGCCACCATTTCATCGCCGTGCGCGACAACGAGCTGGCCGCCCGCGTGATCGGCGTGCCGGTGCTGCGCGCCAAGCTGCTGGCCTTTGCGCTGTCTTCCTTCGTGATCGGCGTGGCGGGCGTGCTGTGGGGCTTCGTCTACCTGCGCACGGTGGAGCCGGCGGGCTTCAACCTCGACCGCTCGTTCCAGATCCTTTTCATCATCATCATCGGCGGCCTGGCCACGCTGCGCGGCGCCTTCCTGGGCGCGGCGCTGATCGTCGTGTTCCCGCTGCTGCTCTCGCGCCTGGGCAGCCTGCTGCTGGGCCAGTGGTTCGACTCGGGCGTGCTGGAGCTGTGCCAGCGCATCGCCCTGGGCGCGCTCATCGTGGGCTTTCTCATCGCCGAGCCGCGCGGGCTGGCGGCGCTGTGGGAGCGGGCGGTCGCCCGGCTGCAGCGCACGCGGCCGCCGCCCCCGCAGGGCGCTTGACCAGCCCCTTTCCCGCACCCCGCCATTTCCCTCTTCCTTTCTCTCCACAGGAGCGCATCGCATGTCCCTCGTTCGCCATTTCAAAACCGCCTTGCTGGCCGCCGCGCTGGCGCTCGCCGGGCTGCAGGCCGCCCAGGCCCAGGCCGCCAAACCGCAGGAACAGTTCTTTCCGCTGCAGAGCTACCGCGTCGGCCCCTACGCTGCCGGTGGCACGGGGTTTTTCGGCGGCTTCATCGACTACCTGAACCTCGTCAACACACGCGACGGCGGCGTGGGCGGCGTCAAGCTGACGTGGGAAGAAGGCGAGACGCAGTACGAGGTGGAGCGCGGCGTGGAGGTGTACGAGCGCCTCAAGACCCGCCCCGGCATCGCCGCGTGGAACCCGCTGTCAGTGGGCATCGCCTACGCGCTGATCGACCGGGTGACGGCCGACAAGGTGCCGCTGCTCACCATCAACCACGGCCGCACCGACACCACCGACGGGCGCGTGTTCAAGTACATCTTCCCGCTGCTGGTCAACCCGTACAGCGAGACCTCGGGGATCGTGAACTACCTGGGCACCAAGGCCGGTGGCACGGAGAAGCTCAAGGGCAAGAAGATCGTGGTGCTGTACCACGGCTCGCCCTATGGCAAGGAGACCATTCCAATCTATGAATTGCTGGCCAAGCAGTACGGCTTCACGGTGCAGCAGATCGAGGTACCGCACCCCGGCAACGAACAGCAATCGCAGTGGCTGACCATCCGCCGTGCCAAGCCCGACTTCGTGGTGCTGCGCGGCTGGGGCGTGATGAACCCGGTGGCGCTCAAGACCGCGCAGAAGACCGGCTTTCCGGCCGACCGCATCGTGGGCAACATCTGGTCCAACTCCGAGGAAGACGTGATCCCCGCGGGCGACGCCGCCAAGGGCTACGTCGCCATCACCTCGGTGGCGCCCGGCACGCAATACCCCGTGCTGCAGGACATCGTGAAGACCGTGTACGACGCCGGCAAGGGCAACCTGCAGGACAAAAAAACGCATCGGCAGCGTGTACCACAACCTGGGCGTGCTCAACGGCATTCTGAACGTCGAGGCCATCCGCATCGCGCAGGCGAAGTTCGGCAAGCGCACCCTCACCGGCGACGAAGTGCGCTGGGGCCTGGAGAACCTGAAGATCGACGAAGCCCGCGCCGCCGCCCTGGGCGCCAAGGGCCTGTTCCATTCCATCCATGTGACCTGGGACAACCACGAAGGCGACGGCCGGGTGGCCTTCCAGCAGTGGGACGGCACGCAGTGGAAGGTCGTCTCCGACTGGATCGCGCCGGACTGGAAGCTGCTGCGCCCGATCATCGAAAAGTCGTCCCTGGCCTATGCCAAGGAAAAGAACGTGAAGGTGCGCCAGAGCATCGACGACTGACCCGCCCCCTTCTTCACCCCACCCGGAGCGACGCCATGACCGACCTCTACCGCACCCCTTCCATCCTCGGCCCCGGCTACGAAGCCATTGCCGAAAAATACCGCCCCATCTTTGCGCGCATCCAGGCCACGGCGCTGCAGCGCGAGCAGCAGCGCCAGCTGGGCCACGACGCCATCCAGTGGCTCAAGGACGCACACTTCGGCGCCCTGCGCGTGCCCGTGGAGCACGGCGGCGACGGCGCCACGCTGCCGCAACTCTTTCAGCTGCTGGTGGAGCTGGCCGAGGCCGACTCCAACATCGTGCAGGCGCTGCGCGGGCACTTCGCCTTCGTCGAAGACCGCCTGAACGCGCCGCGTGACGCGGCCAACATCGTGTGGTTGCGGCGATTTTCCGAAGGCGACCTGGCCGGCAACGCCTGGACCGAAGTGGGCAACGTGGCCATCGGCGATGTGATCACGCGCGTGACGCCAAAGGCGGACGGGCGCTGGGTGGTCAACGGCCGCAAGTTCTACAGCACCGGCAGCATCTTCGCGGACTGGATCGACCTGTACGCCCGCCGCGACGGCCCGGGCGACGGCGACGGACTGGACGTGATCGCCGCCGTGCGCGCGCGCCAGC
>NZ_BAAJYT010000269.1:0-4684 GCF_057541515.1 Acidovorax sp. KNOB132 | reverse complement strand
TCGTGCGCACCGTGTGGATGACGCTCGACGAGATCCGCTGCTGCGCGGACCGCCACCGCAGCCCGCTGGTGATGGAGTGCATCGAGGACTACCTGGCCGGCAAGCGCTACCCGCTGGAGCTGATCCACACCGACGCCAGCGTGCTGCAGCCGCGCTGACCCGGGCGGGCCGCACGGCGCCCGCCACCGCCGCGTTTTTGGCCCGTATCGCCTCCAATGCCGGCGGATTGATTGCCCTTGTTGCTCACTTTTCAATAGCATTTTGGTAGTTGCGATGGATGTGACGTTGCACGCCCCCCTGCATGGCGGCCCGGACGCCCTGGGCGTGCCGCTGCACGACTTTTCCACCAACAGCAACGCCTGCGGCCCGTGCCCTAGCGTGGTTGAAGCGCTGCGCCATGCCGACGCCCGGCACTACCCCGACCCGGCCTATACCGCGTTGCGCGAGCACCTGGGCGCCTTCCACGGCGTGGCGCCGGCGCGCATCGTGATCGCGGGCAGCGCGAGCGAATTCATCCACCGCATCACCGCCTTCGCCGCCCGGCGGGGCGAGCGGGCCGTGGCGGTGCCGGCGCATGGCTATGGGGACTACACGCGCGCGGCGCAGGCCTGGGGGCTGGATGTGCGGCGCGCCGCGCCCGGTGCAGGCCAGGCAGGCACCGGCCTGTTCTGGGCGTGCGATCCCTCCAGCCCGCTCGGCACGCCCGACCTCGAGCTGGCCGCCTGGGGCCGGCCCGGAGCGCAAGACGGCGCACTGCGCGTGCTCGACTGTGCCTACGCCCCCCTGCGCCTGGACGGTGCCGCCCCCCCCCATGCCCGCCAACGCCTGGCAGTTGTGGACGCCCAACAAGGCCCTGGGCCTGACGGGCGTGCGCGCGGCCTACGCCATTGCGCCGCAGGCGCAGCCGTCGCAAGACCTGGCCGCGCTGCGGTCGCTGGCGCCATCGTGGCCCATCGGCGCCCATGGCGTGGCGTTGCTCACGGCATGGACCCTTGCCTCCCCCCAGCGCTGGCTGCGCGACAGCCTGGACGCGCTGCGCGCCTGGAAGGCGGAGCAGCAGGCGCTGTGCGAAGCGCTGGGCTGGGCCGTCGTGCCCGGGAGCCTGGCCAACTACTTCGTGGCACGGCCTGGGGTGGATGACCTGCCGGCGGCCCTGCAGCGGTTGCGAGCCCACGGCATCAAGCTGCGCGACGTCACGTCGTTCGGGCTGCCGGGGCAGGTGCGCCTGGGCGTGCTGCCGCCGGGTTCCCAGCAGGCGCTGCGCCAGGCCTGGATCGGCTGACTGCCGCTACCATCCCCGCCTCACCCGCGACCGCTCGAAGGAAGCCGCTCCGCCATGCGCACCATCACCGTCAGCCGCTACGTCACGCCCCTGCGTGAGGGCGGCTCCATGCCCGCCGTCGTCGAGGGTGACGACCTGGGCCTGTATGTGCTCAAGTTCCGTGGCGCGGGGCAGGGCGTGCGGGCCCTGCTCGCCGAGATGATCGCCGGGGGCATCGCCCGCGCGCTGGGCCTGCCCGTTCCCGAGATCGTGCTCGCGCAGTTGGACGTGGCCCTGGCGCAGACCGAGCCGGACCCCGAGATCCAGGACCTGATCCGTGCCAGCGGCGGCCTCAATGTGGGGCTGGACTACCTCTCGGGCGCCGCGAACTTCGACCCGGCGGTGGATGCGGTCTCGGACGACTTCGCCTCGCGGCTGGTCTGGTTCGATACGCTGGTGGGCAACGTGGACCGCACGGCGCGCAACACCAACCTGCTGGTGTGGCACCGCAACCCGTGGCTCATCGACCATGGCGCGGCGCTCACTTTCCACCATGCGTGGAACGGCACGGTGGCCGTGCCCGCCAAGCCCTTCGCCCCCATTGCCGACCACGTGCTGCTGCCCCGCGCCACCGCGCTGGCCCAGGTGGATGCGGAACTGGCCGCGCGCCTCACGCCCGCCGTGCTGCAGGGCGTGCTGTCCGAGGTGCCCGATGAATTCCTGCAATTGGCCGGTGCCGACCACGCCGAAGGCCCGTTGACCGCGACCGGCACCCACCGGCAGGCCTACGCGGATTACTTCGCCGCACGGCTGGCCGGGCGCGGCGCCTGGCTGAAAGGAGCGATCGATGCACGCCGCTGATGTGTACGACTACGCCATCGTGCGCGTGGTGCCGCGCGTGGAGCGCGAAGAATTCATCAATGCCGGCGCCATTCTTTCGTGCCAGCGCACGGGCTTCCTTCAGGCCGCCATGGCACTGGACGAGGCGCGGCTGCTGGCCCTGGACCCTGCGGCCGACCTGGACACGGTGCGCCGGCACCTGGCGGCCATCGTCGCCATCTGCGCGGGCGACACGGGCTGCGGGCCCATCGCGCAGATGCCTTACCGATCGCGCTTTCACTGGCTGACCGCGCGGCGCAGCGGGATCATCCAGACCTCGCCGGTGCACACCGGGCGCTGCACCGATGCGGGCGCGGCGCTGGAGCACATCATGGACCGCATGGTGCGCCCGCTGGTTTAAGGGGTGTTCGCCAAAGGGGCGGCGCCGGGCATGGTCCCCGCCCCGTGCTGCCGTGCGCGCTGGTGTGCGGCCTTGGCTGACAGGCGGACGGGCGCATGGCGCGGGTCCCGCGCGGGCGATGCGCCGAAGAATGGCCGTTTACGCGCCTGCCGTGCGATGCCCTCTCCAGCGGAATGCCATCGCGGCGTGTCCGTCGAGGCAGGCCTGGCATCGCCAGCAGCGCATTCACCCCCACACGAAAGGAAACCCCATGGCCCAGCCACCGTCCTCCACTCCGCTGCAGCGCTTCACGGACCAGGTCGTCATCGTCACCGGAGCGGGGTCCGGCATCGGCGCTGCTACGGCACGGCGCTTTTCGCAGGAGGGTGCCAAGGTGGTCATCGCCGACCTCAGCGACGACAAGCTGGCGGCGACGCGCGCCGACCTGCCGGCCGACCGCACGCTCGCCCATCCGGCCGACGTCTCGAAGTTCGACGAAGTGCAGGCCCTCGTCGAAGCCACGGTGGAGCGATTCGGCCGCCTCGACGTGATGGTCAACAACGCCGGCATCGCCGTGCAGGGCAAGGTCATGGAAGCCAGCCTGGAAGACTGGCACCGCATCCTCGCGACCAATGTCTCGGGCGTTTTCCACGGCGCGCGCGCGGCCCTGCCGCACCTGCTCAAGACGCGGGGCTGCATCGTCAACACCTCGTCCGTCTCCGGCCTGGGCGGCGACTGGGACATGAGCTTCTACAACGCCTCCAAAGGCGCGGTCTCCAACTTCACCCGTGCCTTGGCGATGGACCACGGCAAGGACGGCGTGCGCGTCAACGCCGTGGCGCCCAGCCTGACCTTCACGGGCATGACGCAAGACATCAAGAACGATCCGGAGCAACTGAAGAAATTCGCCGAACGCATTCCCCTGGGCCGCGGCGCGGAGCCCGAGGAGATCGCGGCGGTGATTGCCTTCCTCGCCAGCCCGGATGCGAGCTTCGTCACCGGCGTGGTGCTGCCGGTGGATGGGGGCGTGTCCGCATCGAACGGCCAGCCGGTGCAGTGAGCGGCGGCGCGGACGCGCAGCCGCTTGCGCGGCGTTGAAAAAACGCGGGCGGGGCAGGGGACAATACGGCCTCCGCTTTCCAAGCTGCGTCCGTGCCCTTTGCCGCCTTCGCTTTTCCTGGCCCCGCCACCGCCTGCCAAGGCACCCTCGTCCCTGCCCGGCAGGGCACGGGTGGCGCCGGGCGCTGACATGGCGGCGCGCTGCGTCATGGTGCTGGGCACGACCAGTGGCGCCGGCAAGAGCTGGCTGGCCACGGCCCTGTGCCGCTGGTACAGCAACCAGGGCCTGAAGGTCGCGCCGTTCAAGGCGCAGAACATGAGCAACAACGCGCGCGTGGTCGCCGGGCCGGGTGGCGGCCACGGCGAGATCGGCAGCGCGCAGTATTTCCAGGCCCTGGCGGCGCGTGCCGAGCCCGATGTGCGCATGAACCCGCTGCTGCTCAAGCCGGAGGCCGATACGCGCAGCCAGGTGGTGCTGATGGGGCAGGTGAGCGAGGAGCTGTCCGCATTGCCCTGGCGCGGCCGCAGTGCGCGCGTGTGGCCGCAGATCGCCGCCGCGCTCGATGCGCTGCGCGCCGAGAACGACGTGGTGGTGATCGAAGGCGCGGGGTCCCCCGCCGAGATCAACCTGCAAGCGAGCGACGTGGTCAACCTGCGCGTGGCGCGGCATGCGGGCGCGAGCTGCCTGCTCGTCACCGACATCGACCGGGGCGGCGCCTTCGCCCACCTGTACGGCACCTGGGCCCTGGTGCCCGAGGACGAGCGCGCGCTGATCCAGGGCTTCGTGCTCAACAAGTTCCGGGGCGACGCGGCGTTGCTGGCCCCCGCGCCCGAGATGCTGCAACAGCTGACCGGCGTGCCCACCGTGGCCACCATCCCCATGCAGTGGCACCATGGCCTGCCCGAGGAAGACGGGGTGTTCGACGATGCCGCGCGCGCCAGCGGCGTGGTGCACACGACCATCGCCGTGGTGGCCTACCCGCGCATCAGCAACCTCGACGAATTCCAGCCCCTGAAGGCCGTGCCGGGCGTGCGGCTGCTGTGGGCGCGCAGCCCGGCTGACGTGGCGGGGGCCGACTGGATCGTGCTGCCCGGCTCCAAGGCCACGGCGGCCGACCTGGCCTGGCTGCGCGCGCAGGGGCTGG
>NZ_BAAJYT010000268.1:0-4692 GCF_057541515.1 Acidovorax sp. KNOB132 | reverse complement strand
TTCGGCGTCATGGGCGGCCCCATGCAGTCGCAGGGCCACGTGCAGATGGCGCTGCGCGTGCTGCGCTACGGCCAGAACCCGCAGGCCGCCGCCGATGCGCCGCGCTGGCGGGTCACCGGCGGCCGGGGCGTGGCCGTGGAGCCGGGCTTCGATCCTGCCGTGCTGGCCGAACTGCGCGCGCGCGGCCACGAGGTCACCGTGGAGTCGGGCCACGGCGTGTTCGCCTTCGGCGGCGCCCAGCTCGTGCTGCGCGAAGGGGGCATCTACATCGCAGGCTCGGACCCGCGCAAGGACGGGCACGCCGCCGCGTTCTGATCGGCGCGTCCGGCACCCGCCATCGCCCGATGCCGCCAGCCGCTCAGGCCTTGGGGGGCCGGCGGCGGCCGGGCGGTGAGGGCTTGGCGGGCCTGGCCGGCGGGTTCAGGGAGGCCTGGTTGGCTTTCAACGAAAAGTCGCACACCTGGGCCGCCAGATCGACCATGCGCCGGATCGGCAGGCTGAAGCTGTCAGCCCGGTAGACCGCGCTGTAGACCATGGGCGGCGGCATGGGATCGCTTTTGACGATGCGCAGCAGCCCCTGCCGGATGTCCTCGCGCACGTAGTCCAGGGCCAGCTGGCTGATGCCGAAGCCGCTGATGGTCAGCTCGCGCAGCACCGTCGTGCTGTTGGTGGCGAAAACCTGGTTGAAGCGAAAGCCGTGCTCTGCGCGCCAGGCGGCGTAGAAGCGGTTCTTGGAGGCGCCGGTGGACTGCTCCAGCATCGGGTAGGCCTCGAACTCATGCGGCAGCAGCGGCCGCTTCGGGATCTTCAGGCGCGGGCTGGCCACCCACAAATCCTCGACCTGCCCGACCTTCACGGTTTCGTACTCCGCGCCCCAGAACGTGCCCGGCATGATGGCCAGGTCGATGCGGTTGGCCTCCAGTCCCTCGAACAGTTTCAGCCCCGCATCCACCACCGGCTCCAGCATCAGCGCCGGATGCTGCTCCTGCACGCGCTGGATGAACCGCGTGAGCCAGGTGAGCGCCGTCAGCTCGGTCACGCCCACCCGGAAGGTGCCGCGCAGTGGATGGTCGGCGCTCACCTCCTGCTCGATGCGAACCCGCAGGCGCTGCGATTCCTCCGCCAGCGGCACGAGCTGCCGTCCGGCATGCGTGAGTTCCAGGCCGCGCGGCGTGCGGTGCAGCAGCGGCGTGCCGCAGCTGGCCTCCAGCTCGGCCACGCGCTTGGAAATGGCGGACTGGGTGGTGTGCAGGCGCGCTGCCGCGGCACTGAAGCTGCGAAGCCGGGCGCTGAAGAAGAACGCTTCGAGTTGCCGGAAGGTGATGTTCATGCCGCGCCACTGTACGGCAGCCCCCCACGGGCAGGAAGAAATGGAATGGCCGCGCCTGCCAATTACTCGTTTGTGCCGCTGCGGTGCGCGCCGGATACTGGCCCTCACCCCGGTCCGCCGGCCTTTGCGAACACCGCCCCTTCCATGCTCCACATCGCGCCCCGCCTTCACCGCATCCAGCCATCCCCCAGCTCCATGGCGGGCCAGCGCGCCCGCGCCCTGCGGGCGCAGGGGCGGGACATTCTTGGCCTGACGGCCGGCGAGCCCGACTTCGATACGCCCGATCACATCCGGGAGGCGGCCGTCCGCGCCATGGCCGCGGGCCAGACGCGCTACACCGACGTGGGCGGCACGCCGGCGCTGCGCGAGGCGATCGCGCACAAGTTCCGGGCCGAGAACGGGCTGGACTACGGCGTGAACGAGATCATCGTGGGCACGGGCGCCAAGCAGGTGATCTTCAACGCCCTGATGTGCACGGTGGCCGAGGGCGACGAGGTCATCGTGCCCGCACCCTATTGGGTGTCCTACCCCGACGTGGTGCGGCTGGCGGGCGGCGTGCCCGTGTTCGTGGAGGGGCCCGAGGCGCTCGGCTTCAAGCTGCAGCCGGCCGACCTGGAGCGGGCCATCACGCCCAGGACGCGCTGGCTGGTCCTCAACTCGCCCAACAACCCGAGCGGCGCCACGTACTGCGCCGCCGAACTGGCCGCGCTGGCCGACGTGCTGGAACGGCATCCGCATGTCTGGGTGCTGACGGACGACATCTACGAGCACCTCATCTACGACGGCGCCGCCTTCGCCACCATCGCCCAGGTGGCCCCCGCGCTGAAAGCCCGCACCCTCACCGTCAACGGCGTGTCCAAGGCCTATGCCATGACCGGCTGGCGCATCGGGTACGGGGCCGGGCCGGCGCAACTCATCCAGGCCATGGTCAAGCTGCAGTCGCAAAGCACCTCGGGCGCCAACGCCATCGCGCAGGCCGCAGCGGTGGCGGCGCTGACGGGCCCGCAGGATTTCGTGGCGCAGAGCCGGCGCATCTTCCAGGAGCGCCGCGATACCGTGCTGCAGGCGCTGAACGCCATCGATGGCCTGCACTGCCACCGGCCGCAGGGCGCCTTCTACCTGTTCGCCTCCTGCAGCGCGTTGTGGGGCCTGCGCACGCCCCAGGGCACGCCTATCCGCAGCAGCGACGACTGGATCCTGCACCTGCTGGAGTCCGAAAACCTCGCCGCACTGCAGGGCAGCGCGTACGGGGTCGGCACGCATTTCCGCATCTCGTTCGCCGCCGGCACCGACGAGCTGCTGGAAGGATGCCGGCGCATCGCCCGCGCCCGTGCATCGCTGGTCGCCTGATGCCTCGGCCACTGCGTCTCCCGCTCCGCCCCGTCCCGTCCCACCACGCCCCGTTCCAAGGATCGCCATGAACCGCCTGTCGCTTCGCCCCTTCCTCGCCCTCGCCTCGGTACTCGGAGTGGCCGCCGCGCTGCAGGCCACGGCCGCGCGGGCCGCGGACCCGTTTCCCTCCAAGCCGGTGCGCATCGTCGTCGGCTTCTCGCCGGGCGGCTCCAACGACATCGTCGCGCGGCTGATCGCCCCCAAGCTGGCCGACGCCCTGGGCCAGCCGGTCGTGATCGACAACCGGCCGGGCGCGGGCGGCAACATCGCCGCCTCGGCGGTGCTGTCGGCCCCGCCCGACGGGACCACGCTGCTGATGTGCACCACGGGCACGCTGTCGATCCAGCCGCACCTGATCAAGTCGCTGCCCTTCAATCCCGAGACGGATCTGCTGCCCGTCACGCAGATCGCCAACGCGCCTTACCTGCTGCTGGTGAATGCCGCGCTGCCGGTCAAGACCGTGGGCGAACTGGTCCAGTACGCCCGGCAAAGGCCCGGCGAGCTCAATTTCGCGTCGTCCGGCAACGGCACGGGTGGCCATCTGGCCGGCGAAATGCTCAAGTCGCGCGCGGGCATCGACATCGTGCACATCGCCTACAAGGGCACCGGCAGCGCCATGGCCGACGTGCTGTCGGGCCAGGTGTCGATGATCTTCGACCAGCCGGTCAGCTCGATGCCGAACGTGCGCTCGGGCAAGCTGCGGCTGCTGGCCGTGGCCAGCGCCCGGCGGCTGCCCGGCTTTCCCGATGTGCCGACCGTGTCGGAGACGGGTGTGCCGAATTTCGACCCGGTGACCTGGACGGGCCTGTGCGCCGCCAAGGGCACGCCACCCGCCGCCATCGCGCGCGTGCAGCAGGAAGTGGCCAAGGTGCTGGCCATGCCCGAGATCGCCCAGCGCCTGGTGCAGGACGGCCTGGAGCCCGTCGGCAGCACGCCACGGCAGTTCCGGGAATTCCTGGTGGCGGACAAGCAGAAATGGGGCCGCGTGATCCAGGACGCCGGCGTCAAGCTCGACTGAGCACCCGCGGCGTCACGCCTCGGCCCGACCTCCGTTCCGAAGTCACGGGGAAGGCAGGGGCTACCGCGTCTCGCGCACGGTGAGCCAGGCGCTGGCGGCCCCGCTGAGCACGATGGCCGCGATGCCCGCCAGCGACCAGGCGTCCGGCACATGGCGGAACAGCAGCCAGCCGGCGAGCATCGCGAAGCCGATCTGGCTGTAGAGGAACGGCGCGATCGTCACCGGCGTCGTGCGCGCATAGGCCTGGAGCAGCAGCATGTGCCCCACGGCGCTCGACAGGCCCATGGCGAACATGCCGGCCCACAGCCATGGGTCCGCGATGGCGGTCCAGGCGAACGGCACGCCCACCGACACCAGCGCCGCGGCCAGCCAGCCGGTGTAGAGCTGCGTGGTGGCGGGGCTCTCGTGCCCCGCCATCTTGCTGCTGATGACCTGGTAGCCCGTGCCGGTGGCCAGCAGGCACAGCGGCCAGAGCATGGCCCAGGTGAAGGCCTCGCCCCCCGGGCGGATGATGGCCAGCGTGCCCGCCAGCCCCAGGACCACGAGCGCCCAGCGCGGCGCGCTCACCCGCTGGTGCAGCCACAGCGCCGCCACCACCGTCACGCACAGCGGCGTGGCCGCCACGATGGCGTTGAACTCGGCCAGCGGCAGGTGCTGGATGCTGATGAAGCCGAAGAGGCTCGTGGCGGCGAACAGCACCGCGCGCAGCGCCTGGAACCGCGGCTGCGTGGTGCGCAGCACGGCAACGCCTTCGCGCTGCAGCACGAACACCGTGGTCAGCAGCGCCTGGAACAGGTAGCGCAGCCACAGCGCCATGAAGAGCGGCACGGCGGCGCTGACCCATTTGGTGGTGGCGTCCAGCACCGCGAAGCATGCGCAGGCGCCCACGGTGAGGCCGATGCCCGCGACGGCCGCGCCGCGGCTGCGCAGGGCGTGCAGCGGCGGCGGGGGC
>NZ_BAAJYT010000267.1:0-4711 GCF_057541515.1 Acidovorax sp. KNOB132 | reverse complement strand
CGGCCTCTCCCGCTGCTGCCGCCGCTGCCCGCTGACCGGCCGGGCCCTGCGCCAGCCGGGGCCGCGCACCGTGTAACGCTTCGCGCCGCCGGCGGCCGGCATCGCGCCTAAAATCCCCGGCTGACACCCCGCTCACTTTCTTTCCTGGCCGCACCGCCGCGGCCCCGCCAACCCATGCAAGACAAATACAACCACACCGAGGTCGAGCGCGCCGCGCAGGGCCACTGGACGGCCACCGATGCCTACCGCGTGACCGAGGATGCGGACCGGAAGAAGTTCTACGCCTGCTCCATGCTGCCCTACCCCAGCGGCAAGCTGCACATGGGCCACGTGCGCAACTACACCATCAACGACATGCTCGCGCGCCAGCTGCGCATGAAGGGCATGAACGTGCTGATGCCGATGGGCTGGGACGCCTTCGGCCTGCCGGCCGAGAACGCGGCGCTCAAGAACGGCGTGCCGCCCGCGCAGTGGACGTACGACAACATCGCGTACATGAAAAAGCAGATGCAGGCGATGGGCCTGGCCATCGACTGGTCGCGCGAGGTCGCCACCTGCGACCCGAGCTACTACCGCTGGAACCAGTGGCTGTTCCTCAAGATGCTGGAAAAGGGCATCGCCTACCGCAAGACCCAGGTCGTCAACTGGGACCCGGTGGATCAGACCGTGCTGGCCAACGAGCAGGTGATCGACGGCAAGGGCTGGCGCACCGGTGCCACGGTGGAAAAGCGCGAGATTCCGGGCTACTACCTCAAGATCACCGACTACGCCGAAGAGTTGCTGGGCTTCGTCACCGGCGACCAGCTGCCCGGCTGGCCCGATCGCGTGAAGCTCATGCAGGAGAACTGGATCGGCAAGAGCGAGGGCGTGCGCTTCGCCTTCCCGCACGACATCCGCGCGGCCGACGGCACGCTGATCGGCGACGGGCGCATGTACGTCTTCACCACGCGCGCCGACACCATCATGGGCGTGACCTTCTGCGCCGTGGCGCCCGAGCACCCGCTGGCCGTGCGCGCGGCGCAGGGCAATCCGGCCATCGCCGCCTTCATCGAGGAGTGCAAGAGCGGCGGCACCACCGAGGCCGAACTGGCCACGCAGGAAAAGAAGGGCGTGCCCACCGGGCTGGTGGTCACGCACCCGATCACCGGCGAGGAAGTGCCCGTGTGGATCGGCAACTACGTGCTCATGGGCTATGGCGACGGCGCCGTGATGGGCGTGCCCGCGCACGACGAGCGCGACTTCGCGTTCGCGCTCAAGTACGGCATCGACATCAAGCAGGTGGTGCTGGTCGATGGCGAGACCTTCGACTACCACCACTGGCAGGACTGGTACGGCGACAAGCAGCGCGGCGTCACCGTCAACTCCGACAGCTTCAGCGGCCTGTCCTACGCCGAGGCCGTGCAGGCCGTGGCGCATGCGCTCGCGCAAAAGGGCCTGGGCGAGACCAAAACGACCTGGCGCCTGCGCGACTGGGGCGTCTCGCGCCAGCGCTACTGGGGCACGCCGATCCCCATCATCCACTGCGACGAGCATGGCGCCGTGCCCGTGCCCGAGAAGGACCTGCCGGTGGTGCTGCCCACCGATTGCGTGCCGGACGGCTCGGGCAATCCGCTGCACCACCACGAAGGCTTCCACGCCGGCGTGACCTGCCCGGTCTGCGGCAAGGCCGCGCGCCGTGAGACCGACACCATGGACACGTTCGTGGACAGCTCGTGGTACTTCATGCGGTATTGCGACCCGAAGAATGAAAACGCTATGGTGGCTGAGGGCACGGCCTACTGGATGCGAGACCAGAAAGCGCCGAGCGGCGGTGCCGGCATGGACCAGTACATCGGCGGCATTGAACACGCCATCCTCCATCTGCTGTACGCGCGTTTTTGGACCAAGGTAATGCGCGACCTGGGATTGGTGACGGTCGATGAGCCGTTTGCACATCTGCTCACGCAGGGCATGGTGCTCAATCACATCTACTTCACCCGCGATGAAAAGGGCGGCAAGAGCTACTTTCCTCCCGAGGGCGTGACGCCGTTGCTGGATGCACAGGGCCGTATCACTGGTGGAAAATTGAACGAGGCCGAAGGCCGGTTCGAGAAGGGTTTGCTGCTGGAGTACGGCGGCGTGGGCAAGATGGGTAAGACCGAGCGCAATGGCGTCGATCCCCAGGATCTGATCGCCAAGTACGGCGCCGACACCGCACGCCTGTACACCATGTTCACCGCGCCGCCCGAGGCCACGCTGGAGTGGAACGACGCGGCCGTGGAGGGCAGCTACCGCTTCCTGCGCCGGGTGTGGAACTTCGGCCTCAAGCTCGCGGCCCTCGACAAGGACGCGGCGCTGGCCAGCGTGGCCGGCGCCACCACCCTGAAGGAAGTGCCCTTCGGCAAGGAGGCCAAGGCCCTGCGGCTGGAGATCCACACCGTGCTCAAGCAGGTGGACTACGACTACCAGCGCATGCAGTACAACACCGTGGTCTCGGGCGCGATGAAGATGATCAACGCGCTGGAGGACTTCAAGGCCCTGGACAGCGCCGGCGCCCCCGTGGCGCTGATCGAGGGCTTCGGCATCCTGCTGCGCGTGCTGTACCCGGCCACGCCGCACATCGCGCACAGCCTGTGGAGCGGCCTGGGCTACGCCGGCGCGCTGGGCGACCTGCTCGATGCGCCGTGGCCCCAGGCCGATGCCGATGCGCTGGTGCAGGACGAGCTGGAGCTGATGCTGCAGGTCAACGGCAAGCTGCGCGGCTCCATCCGCGTGCCCGCCTCGGCCGACAAGGCCGAGATCGAGCGCGCCGCCCTCGCGAGCGAGGCTTTCGTCAAGCAGGCGGACGGCGCCACGCCCAAGAAGATCGTGGTCGTGCCGGGCCGCCTGGTCAACGTGGTCATCTGACAATGCAAAAACGCACCCTCCTGTCGCTGCTGGCCGTGGCGCCCCTGGCCGCCTGCGGCTTTCACCTGCGCCGCGCGCCCGAGTTCCAGTTCCGCTCGCTCTACGTGGAGGCGGGCGGCGGCTCGCCTCTGGCGCGCGAGCTGCAGCGCACCCTGCAGGGCGCGGGCGGCAACCTCACGGTGCTGCGCGATCCCACGCAAAAGACCACGGCCGACGCCATTTTCGAGCTGCTGTCCGAGCAGCGTGAGCGCGTGGTGGTGGGCTACAACGCTTCGGGCCAGGTGCGCGAGTTGCAGTTGCGCCTGCGCATCCACTTTCGCCTGCGCAACCAGCAGGGCGCGGAGCTGATCCCCGACACCGAGCTGCTGCAGCAGCGCGACGTGAGCTACAACGAAAGCATCGCGCTCGCCAAGGAGGCCGAAGAGGCGCTGCTGTACCGCAACATGCAGACCGACCTCGTGCAGCAGCTGCTGCGCCGGCTCGCCGCGGCGCGCCCGGTTTGATGGTTGGCACCCTGATTGCTATTGATTTGATAGCTACGGCCGCATGTTTTTCTAGGGCGTTCGGCCTGTTTCGTTCAAAGATCCTGCCCAGGCCGCTCCCATGCAAGTCGCTCTGAACCAGCTCGCCGCGCACCTGCAAAAGGGCGTGCGGTCGCTCTACACCCTGCATGGCGACGAGCCGCTCCTGCAGCAGGAGGCGGCCGACGCCATCCGCGCGGCGGCGCGGGCCCAGGGCTACACCGAGCGCAGCAGCCACACCGTGGCCGGCGCGCACTTCGACTGGAGCGCCGTGCTGGCGGCCGGCGGCTCGCTCTCCCTCTTTGCCGACAAGCAGATCGTGGAGATCCGCATTCCCTCGGGCAAGCCCGGTAAGGACGGCGGCGCCGCGCTGCAGCAGATCGCCGAGGCCGCGCAGGGCAACGACAGCACGCTCACCCTGGTGATGCTGCCGCGCCTGGACAAGGCCACCCGCACCGGGGGCTGGTTCAGCGCGCTGGACGGCAGAGGCATCTCGGTGCAGATCGACCCGGTGGAGCGCGCCGCGCTGCCGCAGTGGATCGCCCAGCGCCTGTCGCTGCAGGGCCAGCGCGTGGCCGGCGGCGACGAGGGCCAGCGCACGCTGCAGTTCTTCGCCGACCGCGTGGAGGGCAACCTGCTTGCCGCGCACCAGGAGATCGCCAAGCTCGCGCTGCTGCACCCGCCCGGCGAGCTGTCGTGGGCGCAGGTCGAGGCGGCGGTGCTCAACGTGGCGCGCTACGACGTGTTCAAGCTCTCCGAGGCGGTGCTCTCGGGCCAGGTGGCCCGGGTGCAGCGCATGCTCGATGGCCTGCAGGCCGAGGGCGAGGCCGAAGTGCTGGTGCACTGGGCGCTGGCCGAGGACATCCGCGCCTTGAAGCGCGTGAAGGACGCGCTCAACGCCGGCAAGCCCCTGCCCATTGCCCTGCGCGAAAACCGCATCTGGGGCCCCAAGGAGCGCCTGTTCGAGCGCATCGCGCCGCGCTTTTCCGACGCCGCTGCAGCCCGGCTGCTGCAGTCCGCGCACACGGTGGACGGCATCGTCAAGGGCCTCAAGGCGCCCGACTGGCCCGCCGATGGCTGGCAGGCGCTGCAGCGGCTGGCGCTGCAGCTGTGCAAGGCCTGCGGGGCGCGCTGAGCGCCCGCAGCGCCTTTCGATCGCCTTGCCGACACCGCGTCCCACTCCCTTGCGCCTGCCGGCCGACGATGCCACCAACGGCTGGTCGGCCATCCTGCCGGCGCGCGCGCCGCGCCCGGCGCTGCAGGGCCCCGTGCGGGCCGACTGGCTGGTGCTGGGCGCCGGCTGC
>NZ_BAAJYT010000266.1:0-4744 GCF_057541515.1 Acidovorax sp. KNOB132 | reverse complement strand
GAATCCGCACGGCCGGCCGCTCCCGGCCCCGGCGCGGCACGCGGGGCGCATCCGGTTGCGCCCGGCATCGTCAGCGTGGAGTACGACGATCCTTCCCGCTTCAGCGATGCCCGAATGGGCCCGCACGAGTCCGACCGCGCGCGCCGGGCGTGGGTCGATGCCCTGTGCCAGCACCTGTCCGAACGCGCGGCCGCCGCGCTGCCCGATGGCGAGCGGCTGGCGGTGCGCATCACCGACGTGCAGCGCGCGGGCGGGTTCGAGCCCGGGCGCGGCGCGCAGCTGGCGCAGGTGCGCATCGTGCGCGACGTGTATCCGCCGCGCATCGACCTGGAGTTCCAGCGGACGGCGGCCGATGGCCGCGTGCTGCAGTCCGGTCGCCGCGAGCTGCGCGATCCGTCGTTCCTGTCCCGCGCGGGGCGGGGCGGCAGCGATCCGCTGCGGTATGAAAAGGCGCTGCTCGACGACTGGGTGCGCCAGGACATCGGGGCGCCGGCGCCGCAGTGATGCAGCGCGGGCGGTTCCCCGTTGCGCTGCCTGCGCGGGTCAGCGGCCGGGCCCGACGACCGCCGGGTCCTTCAGTGCCGTGTTGATCCGGTCGATGTAGGCGCTGGCGTTGGCATTGCCCGGATCGGGGTTGCCCGACACGTAGTACGCCAGCCCCTGCTGCAGGCCGCCGTGGTCGGCCACGCGCTGTGCCAGGTTGGATGCCGCCATGCGCAACTGCGTCGTCACGCTGCCCTGGTATTGCTCGGTGGAGACCTTCTGGCCGCCGACCCGTTCGTTTCCGGGGCCGCCGTCCGCCCATTCGCGGCCGTCCAGGAACTTGCGGGAAATCTGCCCCAGGCCGATGGAGGTGTTGTTCTCGCCGGCACGGCCCAGGTCGCCTTCCAGCTTCATGGCGCCCTGAAAGCCCTTGGAGAAGGCGTTGGATTCCACCTCCAGCTGGGCGCGGAACACGTTGGGGTCGAGGCCGTATTCCCTGGCCGTGGCATCGGCCGCCTTGCCGAAGTCCGCCTGGGTCTGGATCTGCGCGTCCTTTTGCGACTCGTCGCCGCGCAGCACCGGCTCGAATTTCGGGTGGACCTTGCCCGCGCCTTCCGCCACGCTCTGCGTGCCGAAGTCGTTGCCTGCCGTGCCGCTGCCGGGAATGGCCGGGCTGGTAGAGGGCGCTGGTGCCGGGACCGTGTCGGCGGTGCCGTCGTGCGTTGGCGTGGGAGCCGGAGCGCCCGAGGGGGGGCTGGCCGGACCGGCGGACGGGCTGGGTGCCGGGCCAGGTGATGGACTGGGTGACGCGCTGGGGGGGGCGCTGGGGGGTGCGCTCGCGGGGCTGGAGGCCGGGGTGCCGCCGGGCTGGCTGGACGGCGCGTCGTCTTTCTTGCCCAGCTTCTCCAGCAGGCTGACGAGCAGCATTTCCAGGACCTTTTTGATCAGATCCTGCTGCAGGGTGGTGCTCTGGCCGCCCTGGAGCCAGGCGTTGGGCTGCGTGTGGGAGATGGACTGGATCGGCATGGACATGCCTCGCAACAATGGAGAGGCTTTCACTGTTGCGCCAGTCCCGGAGATTGCGCACGCGCATCCGAAGCGCTGCACCGGCGAACGAAACGCGGCGCAGGCTGCCGTAGGCGCGCTACCATCGCGCCGCCCCCACTCCAAGGACGCCACATGACCACCGAAGCCCTGCTGGCCTATGCCCATTTCCTGGCCATTCTCACCATGGTCACCTTCCTGGCCAGCGAAGCCGCGCTGTGCCGCCCGGCCTGGCTGAACGCGGCCGCGGTGGAGCGGCTGGCGCAACTGGACCGGTTCTATGGCATCGCGGCCCTGGCCGTGCTGGCCACGGGGCTGGCCCGCGTCGGCTGGGGCATCAAGGGTGCGCAGTGGTATGGAATGCAGCCGCTGCTGCATGTGAAGGTGGGGCTCTTCGTGGTGGTCGGGCTGATCTCCATCGCGCCCACCCTGCGGTTCCTGCGCTGGCGCAAGGCCCTGCGCGCCACGGGCGCGCTGCCGGACGAGGCGGCGATCCGCAGCACCCGGCGCCTGGTCATGATCGAGGCGCACCTGCTGGTGCTGATCCCGCTGGCGGCCACGTTCCTCGCGCGGGGCGTCGGCACCCGCTGAACGCCCCGCGCCCAGCAAAAAAGCCCCGCAATGCGGGGCTTTTTAACGAAAGGCGGGCCGGTGGCCGGATCAGGCGGCGGGCTTGTTGCTCAGGCACTGCTTCATGAAGGCCTTGCGCTCGTCGCCCTTGAGCGCCTTGGTCTTGGCGTCGGCGTTGCAGGTGGTCATCTTGCCCTGCTGGGCGGCCTGCTTGTCGGCGCTGAGGCAGTCCTTCATGAAGGCCTTGCGTTCGTCGCCCTTGAGTGCCTTGGTCTTGGCATCGGCGTTGCAGGTGGCCATCTTGCTCTGTTGAGCAGTGGGGGCCTTGGCCGGCGCGGAGGCGGCGGCTGCGGGGGCATCGGCGGCATGCGCCGTGGCGAAGGAGAGGGCGAGGCCGGCGGCGGCCACCACGGAGAGCAGATTCTTCATGTCGTATTCCTGCAAAAAGTGGATAGGAAGCCCCCCGTCGACGCGCACCCCGCGAGGCTGTTCAGCATAACGTCATGGCCGAAAGTTTGGATGACGGGCGGCCCGTAGAATCGCCGCATGCTCTCCGTCAAACAGGAATTGCTCGCGGCGCTCGCCGGCGAGCTGGAAAAATTGTCGCCCGGCGCTGCCGGGCGTGCTGCTTTTGAATCCCCCAAGGTGGCCGCGCACGGCGATTTCGCCTGCACCGCCGCCATGCAGCTGGCCAAGGCCGCCAGGCAGAACCCCCGGCAACTGGCCGAAACGCTGCGCGAGGCCCTGCTGGCCACGCCGGCCTTCGGCCGCTGGGTCGAGGCGCTGGAGATCGCGGGCCCCGGCTTCATCAACATCCGCCTGAAGCCCGCCGCCAAGCAGGAAGTGGTGCGCGAGGTGCTGGCCGCCGGCGAGCGCTTCGGGCAACAGCCGGACAACGGCCGGAAGGTGCTGGTCGAGTTCGTCTCGGCCAACCCCACGGGCCCGCTGCACGTGGGCCACGGCCGCCAGGCGGCCCTGGGCGATGCGATCTGCAACCTCTTCGCCACGCAGGGCTGGAAGGTGCACCGCGAGTACTACTACAACGATGCAGGCGTGCAGATCCATACGCTCACGCACAGCACGCAGCTGCGCGCCAAGGGCTTCAAGCCCGGCGACGACTGCTGGCCCACCGACCCCGAGAATCCCGCCAGCAAGGGTTTCTACAACGGCGACTACATCCAGGACATCGCCAACGACTTCCTCGCGAAGAAGACGGTGCAGGCCACCGACCGCGCCTTCACGGCCAGCGGCGACGTGGAGGATGTGGAGTCGATCCGCAACTTCGCGGTGGCCTACCTGCGCCACGAGCAGGACAAGGACCTGCAGGCCTTCAACCTGAAGTTCGACGAGTACTACCTGGAGTCGAGCCTGTACACCAGCGGCCGCGTCGAGGCCACGGTGAACCGGCTGGTCGCCAACGGCAAGACCTACGAGCAGGACGGCGCGCTGTGGCTCCAATCCACCGACTACGGTGACGACAAGGACCGCGTGATGCGCAAGCAGGACGGCTCGTACACGTACTTCGTGCCCGACGTGGCCTACCACATCTCCAAATGGGAGCGCGGCTACACCAAGGTCGTCAACATCCAGGGCACGGACCACCACGGCACCATCGCCCGCGTGCGCGCCGGCCTGCAGGCCGCCGACGTGGGCATTCCGCAGGGCTACCCCGACTACGTGCTGCACACCATGGTGCGCGTGGTCAAGGGCGGCGAAGAGGTCAAGATCGGCAAGCGCGCCGGCAGCTACGTGACGCTGCGCGACCTGATCGAATGGACCAGCAAGGATGCCGTGCGCTTTTTCCTGCTGAGCCGCAAGCCCGACACCGAATACACCTTCGACGTCGATCTGGCCGTGGCGCAGAACAACGACAACCCGGTGTACTACGTGCAGTACGCGCATGCGCGCATCTGCTCTGTGCTGCGCAGCTGGGCCGAGCAGGGCGGCGGCGATGTGGCGTCCCTCCAGGGCGTGGACCTGTCCGCGCTCGAAGGCCCGCAGGCCCAGGCGCTGATGCTGCAATTGGCCAAATACCCCGAAATGCTCACCGCCGCGACCGAAGGCGAGGCGCCGCACGACGTCACTTTTTACCTGCGCGACCTGGCCGCGAGCTACCACAGCTACTACGACGCCGAGCGCATCCTGGTGGACGACGAAGCCGTCAAGCGCGCGCGCCTGGCGCTCGTCGCCGCCACCGCACAGGTATTGCACAATGGCCTGGCCGTGCTGGGCGTATCGGCGCCAGCCAGAATGTGAGTGTTTACGGATATGACAAAACAGCAACGTGGGGGCACCGCCATCGGCTTCATCCTCGGGGTGGTCGTGGGCCTGGGGGCGGCGCTGGGCGTGGCCGTGTATGTGACCAAGGTGCCGGTGCCCTTCCTCAACAAGGGCGGTGCGCGCAATGCCGACCAGGACGCCGCCGAATCCCAGAAGAACAAGAACTGGGATCCGAATTCGCCGCTGTACGGCAAGAACCCGGCGCGCCCGCCCGTGCCCGCCAGCTCGACGCCCGCGGTGGCCGGTGTCGCACCGGCCCCTGCGAGCAACGCTTCGGTGCCCGCCGCCGTGGCCGCCGCTTCGGCGCCTCGGGGTGCCGCCAGCAAGCCGGCCGCCTCGTCCGATCCGCTGGGCGATCTGGCCAAGG
>NZ_BAAJYT010000265.1:0-4759 GCF_057541515.1 Acidovorax sp. KNOB132 | reverse complement strand
GCTGGTGCTGGTGCTGGTGCTGGAGCTGGTGCTGGTGCTGGTGGAGGATTACCAGTTGGCGACTTGTCGGCGGACTCCCCGCCACCGCCACAGCCACTGAGCAATGCGAAAGCAGCTATCGCGGTAGCCATCCGCTTTTTTCCGAACTTCGGAACGATATTGGTTGTCTGCGTCATTTGTTGATGCTAGTTTTCGTTTTAAAAAAGTGGCTGCCAACTGGTATCTTTTTCATGAGGGTCTTATGCGAAAAGCTTTTTCTGAATTTTTTGTTTAAATACCAGTTGCACTGCACGCAGGAAATGGAGTGATTGACTTTGGTCATCTGATTGCTCTTCACTGTATCGATGAATCAAAACTCTATTAATTTCTCCACATCCTGCACTTTGCGGCGTGCAAGCGCAAGATTCGCTTTAAGTTTGTCGAGAACTATATAAACGAAAACCCCATCTTTTGAAGCCAGCGGTCTGATAATGTGATATTGCTTACCTAGGGTAATCAAAATATCATCGATTGTGTCTTCGACCCCAAGAGAACGCATTGTTTTTATTTTGGCCCTCACCACCTCTGTGTTACCGGCGGCGGCGAGTTCCATATCCACTCCAGTCCCGGCACTACCCAGCAGCATGCCACTGCCGCTATCCACAATTGCCGCGCAAATCGCACCATCAATCTCGACCAACTGTTTCAGCGATTCATTAATGCTTGCCATGACGATTTTCCAGGGAGTTATAAAATATCTAAAAATAATGAAAGTGCGCCGATTACAGAGGCTGGTTTAATCACTCTCCATTTCACGAACAATTTCTCCAATGGACCAAAAAACTTGACCTAATAATGCATCTTTGTTTACCACGACACACAAAATACAGGGCGGTTTCCCGGCAACGGAGTGAAGAACTACGGAATTTGCATCTGCTTCAAAGGTAAGACGCCTGCATTCAGTACTCTGGATTTCCCGTCCAACAGCGCTCGCCATTGCCATCATCGAACTGGCCATTGCGGCAATACGACTGCCCTGCAGTTTTCCACGATTGAGTACGGAAGCAATCTCGAAGCCGTCTGGTGTTGCAAGCAAAGCCAGTTGTAAACCGGTGGTAGAAGAACCATACGCAGTCAGCAATCGCTGTCCTCGTTCAATCAATGACGAATTAAGACGTGGTAAAGGCCGTGACATTTGATTAAGTGCGCAGAGAGAGCATTGAAACTAGGACTTGAAGCGCATTGAGCAGTTGGGCGCGAGAGCGCACATCCACTTCCATCACAGGCATAACACCGTGGCCTGTAGCGAGAAGGGCATTTGCGAATGACTGCACCGTAGCGAGAGGGGCGGGGCGGCTGCTGAGAACTAAAACCGATGGTGCTTGGCCAGTTGCTGCTGCTGCTTTGGTAAGCAATGTTCCCGCCATTTCAACGGCATCATCGCTGTTAACGTCGATCAATAGAAACAGACCGACTGAAACAGAAACAATCCAGTCACGAACGAAGTCGAACCGGTTCTGCCCAGGACATCCACAAACTTGCACGAACTCGCCTTCACCCAGATCTATCCGGCCAAATTCAACGCCTACTGTGGTGAATTCTTTAATATCGATAGCTTTATCTGAATTAGGGACATCGCAACCGACCATTCCATTGCTGCATAAAGAGCGTAAGGCAGTGGTTTTACCAATACCCATTGGCCCTAGGAACGCGATGCGCGGTATGGGGGTAGCAGCAACTATTTCAGTCATTGCCGGTTGCCTCCCGTAGCCAACGAGTGAGCCGACGTACAAAACCTTTGTGCGTAAGTGTGAAGCCTGCTGACGTCGGCGCAAACACTTCCGGCAAGCCCTGCAGCTCAGCGGCTGATTCCAAAAGATTGCGACGACGTAATTCATCCAGTAACTCAGCAACTTCCCGATGCCCAATGTCGCAATGGGTTTGAAGCTGCTCGACCGAGACGTACTCATTCGCCATTAAGGCCAGCGCTCTCGTACAGGCAAGGGTGTCGTACGGTGAATCAAGAAAGATCCACGCCTTCAAGCGGTGGAGGGGCGCTGTACTTTTGTCTATGTCCAGTGTGAGAAACACACCCAACTGCTGTTTAGCGGGAACTGCCGTGTGTGAATGTTCCGATTGTTCGCACATCGGTACTTCGGCGGGAGTCGTAATAGCCTGTATTACCTGCTTTCGCGCTTTCCAATCCATTAAAAATACCGCCGCACGATCAAGTATGTCGATGACTTGAGCAACCGTGTAGTCGGCAGGCAGGCAGCCTGCCCACTCGATTCCTACTTGGGTAGGGGGACCTTCCCAACCAACCCATACCACGCATGGGAAAAAAACACCAGAATCAGTGATATTTGATGCGTGATCGATAAGCACAACCTCTGCATTAAATGTCTGCGTCTTCTCCCAGGAAAAAACGGTTTTTTGTTCGTGCAACTGCAAATTTTTGCCAGAAATCTTCGTGCGATGCCTGAGTGAGCATCTCAAAAGTAATGGTCCCTCGCATATTTTTTCTCATAATATTTTCTGCGCCATTGAATGAAATCTGAACTTCAGTAGTAGAAGATTTCTAGAAGAGCCGATTGACTGTTTTTCTTTCTGCGTCAAGAACTTCTATCATTAACTGCACGCTTAATATTTGAGCAGCGATTCTTCGTAGACAGTCACTAGCGGGCTGCATGTCCAAACCTAGCTTTCGAATTGCGACCCCTAGCCCATTATTCTCTGCACCAAGCAGACCCTGATGCAATGCAGATAAATGGGTCTGTAGCGCCAAATTTTTTAGAAGTTTTAAATATATTTCGCCTGCAGAGAGCACTTCTTTCAGACCCTCAACTTCTGCACCCTGTTCTATGGCGAGCCATTTCTTGGCATGAGCAATAGTTGCGGCAAGCGAGTCTGTTACTGATATAGCGGTGTCAATAGCCAGTTGAGTAACTGACCCTACAAGTCCGGAAAAATCAGAATTTCCCCACTCTGCATCTTGGGACAGCTCCTTTATTGTCACGATGGCTAGTGCTCCGTTCATTAAGTTAACCATCTGAGCACTGATTAAAAATAGGTACGATAACTGATTTTGTACAGTTGCTTGTGCTTTGAAATTCTGCTGGCAACCAATATTAATATCGTTTGATTTAACTATTTCAATGAATTTGCGAAATTCATGCATCGTTGTTTGGCTAGAAAATCCTGACTTCGTGCTCACTCCATATGGCATTTTTAGTTCCTTCATGAGTACGAAAAGAGACATCAGAGGATGAAGCAAGTTTGCGCTGTATGCAAATACACCCAGAAATTCTTCATTGCTTCGAATGGTTCGTTTTTACTACGGCTGCAGAAAGCACGCCACGTGCTATGCGCGATTTACGAAGCGCATAACAGTTAAGCGCTATTAATTTGCAAAAAAGAGCGCGGGCAGGAACTTTTAGGCATGCGCCAGCGTAGGATTTGTTTCATTCAATGTCGTATTTCTTGAATGATGAACTACCTACCTACCTTCCTTCAACTGCAACGCAGATGAATCTTCGCCGCCGTCAGGAAGCACTAATTTCTTTTATTAACAGCGTTATTGCCGCCTTGAGGGCTGTCCAGCCAATTGGAAGGTCGGTAAGTCTCGTCCCTGACTACTAAATTCGGTTGCGCAAATTTGCTGCCGAAAATGATGCAAATCACTTTTAAAAGACGTGATGTCTATTTGCTAACCGCCGAATTTTTCGCAAATCCTTCGGATGAGTGCAGACCATGTTTTTGACATCCCGAGTGGCTGTGCCCGCGCTTAGCAAGCTCAAGCTCTGCTCGAACCATCGTTCTTCAGCAGGCACCGCCAAAAGCTCAGGCTTTGCGCGAGCCAAATCACTAATGCTCACCTTTTCTGCCTTGATGGGGTTTCGCGCCTTTTCAGGGGGCCGGTGTCGTTCAACAGGGATGCTCACGCGACCCTGTCTGCTGCCGAGTGGTCAAACGACTGGGCGCCGACGATGAGATTCCGCATGCAGTCAACCACAAATGCGTAGCAGCGCACACCTCGCAGGTAGCCATTGCCCTTGAGGTATTCACCGATGCAAACCTCTACTCACGGCTAGCTGAACTCAAGATGAAAACGGATGCCGAGTCAGGGACGTAATCATGATTACAGAGTGCAAGAATTTATCGGATTTTCGAGCCTAACGCTTATCTAGGATGTTTTAACAATTCCGTGAAAGTGTTATTCGCTAAAATGATATGGCCTTCGACGCAGAAAAAAAAATCTTCCGCTGTTTCTCGTATTATCTTTCGGAGTCGAGACGTCGATGAATTCACGAACTTGTTTAGTTCGCTTCACGCACCTGTAAGCGCTGTAGCCAGCTTAGGTAAACCATTTGAGATGTCGGCTGAGATGCTCAGCAGCAGTGGAGTATTTGTATCGAAGACTATATCATCTGACTTAGATTTGAAGTTCCATGATGTTTTCGATGGATACGGACTAACGCTGCCTTCAAGTGGTAATTTTTCGACATATGACATCAAGAATGACATATTAGAGGCGAAAAAAGGCTTTGGCTTAATGGTAGATTCAACAACGATAACCGGGGTGTCAATGAAAGGCGGCAGCAGTTTCGAGAGATTTAAAATCAATACTGCTGATTTGCATCATCAACTGTCAGATTTGATCGACCAGCCAATCGTTAGGCGTGTTCAATTCTCACCACTCGTTTCGCTTACAAGCTCCGCAATGGAGATTGCGAAGAACATCATGCGAATCATGTGGGAGGGGTCAACAGGAGACGCTTTT
>NZ_BAAJYT010000264.1:0-4773 GCF_057541515.1 Acidovorax sp. KNOB132 | reverse complement strand
GGCCAAGGCCGCCAGCAGCTCCAAGGGCGCGCTGGCGCGCCTGTCCCTGGCGGCGGACCGCTGGCCGCTCGCGGCGATCGCGGCCCTCTCGCGGCTGGTGGCCGCGGACGGAAAGGACGCGGGCCTGCTCACGCCCATGCTCTCGCGCCTGCTGCGTGCGCACGGTCAGAGCGTGCCTCTGCTGCGCCCCTGGCTGGATGCCGCCGCGCAGGCCGCCGTGGACCGGCAGCTGGCCCTCCTCACCGGCCCGGCCGAGGTGGCCGCCCGCGAAGAATTGCCAGCCGTGCTCGCCGATCCGCCCTGGCTTGCGAAGACCGCGCGCAAGACCGCGGCGGCGCTGGCGCTGGAGCCGCTGCCACTGGCTCCCGTCGAGGAATGGGCGCCGGGCGAACGCGAAGAGGCGCAGCGTCTCAACTCCTGGCATCTCAACCGCTTTGCGAAAGCGGCGCAGGACGTGCTGGAGATGGTGGATCTGCTGGGCTTCGACACGAACAGGAAAAAGCAGCTCGCCCCCCTGGCCGAGGACGCCGCGCGCGCCATCCGGGCGGGAAACGCCGACGCGCTCATCGCGGCATGGCGCGCCATGCTGGCCGAGCGCAAGCGCGAGCGCTACTACTGGTATTCCTTCGACTGCGTGGCCGCGGCCACGCTGCCTCCAGCGCTTGCCGTGCCGTTCTGGAATGCCGTGGCGGGCGAGGCCGAGGGCTACGGCGTGGGCCATGCCATCGCCAAGCTGGGCCTGCCCGCGCTGCCGGCGCTCGCTGCCATGGTGCGCGCGAAGCCGGCCGAGAACCTGGCCTGGGCGATGCACTACGGTGCCGTGGAGATCGCCCCCACGGCCGCACGCGCGTTCGCCAAGCTCAAGACCGCGCGCGACACCGGCCGCGCCTGGCTGCTGAAATACCCCGAGCATGCGGCCTGCGCGCTCATCGCGCCGGCCCTGGGCAAAGCGGGCGAGGCGCGCGACTGCGCGGGCGCCGCCCTGCGGCTGCTGCATGCGCAAGGCCACGGGGCCCTCCTGATGGAGGTGGCCGGCCGCTACGGTGACGATGCGGTCCTGCAGGCGCTGCGCACCGTGCTCGACGAAAGCCCGCTGGACCGCTTCCCGACCAAGCGCGCCAAATTGCCCGAATTCTGGCAGCCGCGCGGCTGGCGCCGCCCGGTGCTGCAGGACGCCCGGGCCGTGGCAAGGCGCTGCCCGACGAAGCGCTCGACGCGCTCGGCCAGATGCTGACCTTCCCCACGAGCGAGGAGGTGTATGCCGGCATCGCCGTGGCGCGCGAGGCCTGCACGCCCGATTCGCTGGCCGACTTCGCATGGGATGCGTTCGGCGCCTGGCTCGAAGCGGGCGGCCCGTCGAAGGACGGCTGGGCGCTGACCGCGCTGGGCCTGCTGGGCACCGACGACACCGCCCGCCGGCTCACGCCCTTCATCCGCGCCTGGCCCGGCGAGTCGGCCCATGCGCGCGCCGTCACGGGGCTGGACGTGCTCGCGCAGATCGGCACCGACGTCGCGCTGATGCTGCTCAACGGCATCGCACAAAAGATCAAGTTCAAGGGCCTGCAGGACAAGGCCCGCGAGAAGATCGCCGCCATCGCCGAGGCGCGGGGCCTGAGCCCGGAGGAACTGGAGGACCGCCTCGCGCCCGACCTGGGCCTGGATGCACAGGGCACGCTGCGGCTCGACTTCGGTCCGAGGGCCTTCAAAGTGGGCTTCGACGAGACGCTCAAACCCTATGTGCGCGAGGTCTCGGGGGACGGCAGCGACGGCGCGCGCCTGCCGGACCTGCCCAAGCCGAAGAAGACCGACGACCCCGACCTCTCGGCACAGGCCGTGGAGCGCTTCAAGCTGCTCAAGAAGGATGCGCGCACCATCGCCAGCCAGCAATTGCTGCGCCTGGAGGTGGCCATGTGCGCGCGCCGGCGCTGGACGCCGCAGGTATTCCGCACCTTCCTCGCCGGCCACCCGCTCGTGCGCCACATCGTGCAGCGCCTGGTGTGGGGGGTGTACGAGGTGCCAGATGGCGGCAGCTACGGCGGCCGGCTCGCGGCCTGCTTTCGCGTGGCGGAAGACGGCAGCACCACCATGGCCGAGGACGACCCGTTCGATATCCCGGAGGGCGCGCAGGTGCGCATCGGCGTTCCGCATGCGCTGGAACTGTCTCCCGAGGACGCCGCGGCCTTCGGCCAGATCTTCGCGGACTACGAACTGCTGCAGCCGTTCCCGCAGATCGGCCGCGACACCTACACGCTGACCGAGGCGGAGAAGGCGGACATCAAGCTATCGCGCTGGACCAAGGCCAAGGTGCCCACGGGCCGCGTGCTGGGCCTGGTCAACAAGGGCTGGCGCCGCGGACAGGCGCAGGACGGCGGCGGCATCTGGTACTTCACCAAGCCGCTGGGAGCCGCCCATGTGATCGAGTTGCACCTGGACCCCGGCATCATCGTGGGCATGGTGGACGAGTACCCCGAGCAGGAACTGGGCGAGGTGCAGGTGGGCAAGCCTTCCGCGTGGGGCGAGTTGCAGAATGCCGAGCCCATCGGCCGTCTGGACGCCATCTCCGCCAGCGAGCTGATCCGCGACCTGGAGGGGCTTCGCGCCTGACCGGCCATCGCATGGCTGCCCCCTGCCTTTCCCATCCCTGACCGACCGCACCATGGCCATCTCCCGCAAGACACCACCTCCCGGCGAAGCCGCAACCGCGGGAGTCCCGCTGCAGCGGCCGCCTTCCGAAATCCTCCATGCCGCGGAACTGGAGCGCCTGCGCGCACAGGACACGGACCCGCGCCCGCCCGGCTGGTCGCTGGGCCTGCGCGCCGCACGGGCCTTCATCCTGGGCGATGCGGCGCTGGGCATCGCCCCCAAGATCGTCGCGCCCGTGGCAAGCATCGAACGCATGCTGGTCACGCTGGCCACCGGCCGCGGGCTGATGCTCGTGGGCGAGCCCGGCACGGCCAAGTCGCTGCTGTCGGAGCTGCTCGCCGCGGCCGTCTCGGGCGTCTCCACGCTGACCATCCAGGGCGGCGCCTCGACCACCGAGGACCAGATCAAGTACGGCTGGAACTACGCCCTGCTCATCAACGAAGGCCCCAGCCCGCGCGCGCTCGTGCCCGCACCGCTCTACCAGGGCATGCAGCAGGGACGCATCGTGCGGTTCGAGGAGATCACGCGCGCGCCGCTGGAGGTGCAGGACTGCCTGCTGGGCATGCTCTCCGACCGCGTGATGGCGGTGCCCGAACTGGCGGGCGAACACGCCATGCTCTACGCCCGCGAGGGCTTCAACATCATCGCCACGGCCAACACGCGGGACCGCGGCGTGAACGAGATGAGCGCCGCGCTCAAGCGCCGCTTCGACTTCGAGACCGTCTTCCCGATCCTCGACTTCGACCGGGAGCTGTCGCTCGTGCAGGACGCCAGCGCGCGGCTGCTCGCGCAAAGCGGCATCCCGCACGCCGTGCCGGCGCCGGTGCTGGAGCTGCTCGTGTCCACCTTCCGAGACCTGCGCGGTGCACCGGCCGACGGCCAGCGCGGCGCGCCGCCCGATGCGGCCATGGACCGCCTGAGCGCCGTGATGTCCACCGCCGAGGCCGTGAACGTGGCCCACGCGGTGGGCGTGCGCGCCTGGTTCCTGGAGCGGCGCGAGGGCTCGCCCGCCGACCTGGTGGACTGCATCGCCGGCACCATCGTCAAGGACAACGCCGACGACCGCGCCAAGCTGCGCCGCTATTTCGAGCAAAAGGCCGCCAAGCGCACGGGCGGGCACTGGCGCGCGTACTACGAAGCGCGCCACCGGCTGCCGTGAAGGCCGGCACGGCGCCGCCCGCCGACCCCGTCATCCTCGGCGTGCGCCACCACAGCCCCGCCTGTGCGCGGCTGGTGGCGGCGCGCATCCGGGCGCTGCGGCCCGCGTTCGTGCTGATCGAGGGGCCCGCGGATTTCAACGACCGGCTGGACGAGCTTTACCTGCCGCACCGCCTGCCGGTGGCGATCTACAGCTACCTGGCGCGCGGCGGCACGCACCGCGGATCGTGGACGCCCTTCGCCGATCACTCGCCCGAATGGCAGGCGCTGCAGGCCGGGCGGGAAACCGGCGCGCAGGTGCGCTTCATCGACCTGCCTGCCTGGCACGACGCGTTCGCCCATCTCGAGAACCGCTACGCCGATGCGGCCGATGCCGAGCACCAGGCGCGGGCCGAGGCCTACGAGCGCGCGCTGGCGGACCAGCTCGCGGTGCAGGGCCGCGACGCGCTCTGGGACCACCTCTTCGAAGACGCAGGGCCGGAGGATGCGCAGGCCGGCTGGGAGGCCAGCGATGGCCTGGCGCTGCGCCTGTCCACGTACTTCGGCCACCTGCGCGGCGAGGGGGAGGCGGGTTCGCTCGGCAACCAGGCGCGCGAACAGATGATGGCGCGCTGGATCGCCTGGGCCATGGCGCAGGACCGCGGCGCCGTGCTGGTGGTGTGCGGCGGCTACCACGCACCCGCGCTCGCGCGGCTCTGGCGCGGGATGCCCACCGGCGAGCCGGAAACGCCGCAGCCTGCGGAAGACCCCGAAGACACTATCAAAAATATAGCAAACCACCCAATTACCACTAAGGCATCGGCACGATTTGGCTCTTACATCGTGCCCTACACCTTCCGGCGGCTCGATGCCTTCGCGGGCTATGCGTCGGGCATGCCGTCGCCGCAGTACTACCAGTGGCTCTGGGAGCACGGGGCCGAGGGCGCGGCCCGCGAGTTGCTGCGCGGCGTGGTGCAGCGCCTGCGCGAGCGC
>NZ_BAAJYT010000263.1:0-4798 GCF_057541515.1 Acidovorax sp. KNOB132 | reverse complement strand
CGCCCATCACGAACGCCAGCGCCAGCATGGCGAAGAAGGCGGTCCAGCTCTCGGTGGCCATGTAGACCAACCCGAGCCCGATGGTCGCCAGGCCCAGCACGAGGTTGAGCAGGTGCTGGCCCTTGAACTGCACCGGCGCGCCCTGGAACCAGCGGAACTTGTATTTGCCCGACAGCTTGCCGAAGGCGATCACCGAGCCGCTGAAGGTGATGGCGCCGATGGCCGCGCCCAGGAACAGCTCCAGCCGGTTGCCGAACGGGATCGGCAGCCGCGCGAAGCCTTCCACCAGCACGGTGCCCTCGGGTGTGGCGGCGCTGGCCAGGGCCGGAACGGGGGGCGGCACGATGCCGAAGGCCCAGGGCTCGGCCACCGCGGCGACGGCGATGAACACGGCCGCCAGGCCGATCATGCTGTGCATGAAGGCGACCAGTTCGGGCATCTTGGTCATCTCCACCCGCTGGGCCATCACCGTGCCGGCAGCGCCCCCGACGAGCAACCCGAGCAGCACCCAGGCCAGGCCCATGGGCGCGCCGCGCGTGACGCTCCAGATCAACGCGGCGGTGGTGAGCACGGCGATCGCCATGCCGGCCATGCCGAACAGGTTGCCCCGGATCGAGGTGGTGGGATGCGAGAGCCCCTTGAGCGCCTGGATGAAGCAGACGCTGGCCACCAGGTACAGCAGCGTGACGAGGTTCATGCTCATGGCGCGGCCTTGTCGGAAGCGGCGCCGGCGACAGCGGAGGCCGCGGGCTTGCGCTCCTTCTTGCGGAACATCTCCAGCATGCGCCGCGTAACGAGAAAGCCCCCGAACACGTTCACCGCGGCCAGCGCCACTGCGAGCACGCCCATGGTCTTGCCCAGGGTGGTCTCGGTGAGGGCCGCGGCCAGCATGGCGCCGACGATCACGATGGCCGAGATCGCATTCGTCACCGCCATCAGCGGCGTGTGCAGCGCCGGGGTCACGGTCCACACCACGTGGTAGCCGACATAGATGGCCAGCACGAAGATGATCAGGTTGATCAGCGTGGGGGAAACGGCATCCATGGCAGCACTCCTTGAAGGTGAAGGGGCGAACGGGGCGAAGGAACGGACGACTGGCGGAACGGCGGAACGACGGAATGGCTACTGCGGCGGGGCGACCGGGAACGGCGGCACGATCAGCCGGCCGTCCATCATCGCGGTGCTCAACCGCGCGGCCTGCGCCATCTTGTCGCCCCACTCCAGCGCGGGGCGGCCGGCGCGCAGGAAGGCCTCGTTGTCGCGCGTGGGCGGGCGCAGCAGGCGCTGATCGACCAGTGCATCGATGGTGACGATGGCGCCGCCGTTGGTGGCATAGCGGAAGAACACGTGCGAGTACGGCTTGGCGGGCGCCGCCTGGTTCATGGACAGCCACTGCGCCACGGCGGGGCGGTTCTTGGCCAGGTAGTCCTCAGTATCGGCGCGGCGCTTGTAGCGCAGGCAGTCGATGCGCGCGGGGCTGCCCTGGGCCTTGTCCTCGACGAACACGCCCTGCTGCTGGGGGCACGGGGCCGTCCACAGCGTGGTGTCGCGCGGGTAGTTGGTGCTGTTGGTCTGCACCAGCAGCACGGCCAGCAGCGGCCGGTCCTTGCCCGGACCGCGCAGGCCCATGGCGGTCATCTGCGTGGGCAGGTCGGCGGAGGTGTCGTCGGGCAGCACGTCGATCACCTCGTCGCGGCGGCCCAGCACCTCCCAGTCGCCCGGCGGCAGTTCCAGCTGCGCACGGCCCACGTGCGGCAGCGAGGGCTGCACGGGCGCGCAGGCGGCCAGGGTGAGCAGCGAGGCGATGGCCAGCAGCGGGCCGCCAAGGCGGGGGGACAGGGGGAGCAGGGATGAAAGCCGGGTCTTCACAGGAATGCTTGTCTTGTCATGCGCGGGTGACCGCGCCTTCATGGGCCACGAGGCAGGCGGCGACGATGTCGTCTTGCCGGTCCACGTGCAGGGCCCCTTCGGGGTGGATGATGAGCTTGAGGAAATCGAGCACGTTGCGCGCGTAGAGTGCCGAGGCATCGGCCGCCACCAGCGCGGGCAGGTTGGTTTCGCCGACCAGCGTCACGCCATGGCGCACCACGGTCTGGCCGGCTTCGGTCAGCGGGCAGTTGCCGCCCTGGGGAGCGGCGATGTCGACGATCACCGAGCCCGGCTTCATGGACTGCACCATCGCCCCGGTCACCAGCACCGGTGCGGGCCGGCCGGGAATGAGGGCGGTGGTGATGACCACGTCGGCCTGGGCCACGCGCTTGGCCACCTCCACCTTCTGGCGTTCCAGCCAGCTGGCCGGCATGGCGCGCGCATAGCCGCCGGAGCCCTGGGCGGCCTCTTTCTCTTCGTCGGTTTCGAAGGGCACGTCGATGAACTTCGCGCCCAGCGATTCGACCTGGTCCTTGACCGAGGGCCGCACGTCGGAGGCTTCGATCACCGCGCCCAGCCGCTTGGCTGTGGCGATGGCCTGCAGGCCGGCCACGCCCACGCCCAGCACCACCACGCGCGCGGCCTTCACCGTGCCGGCGGCGGTCATGAGCATGGGGAAGAAGCGCTGGTAACGGTCGGCCGCGATCACCACGGCCTTGTAGCCGGCGATGTTGGCCTGGGAAGACAGTACGTCCATGCTCTGGGCGCGCGTGGTGCGGGGCGCGGCCTCCAGCGCATAGGCGGTAACGCCCGCCTGCGCCAGCCGCTGCAGGCCGGCCGCATCGAAGGGGTTGAGCATGCCGACCAGCGTGGCGCCGGGGCGCAGCAGGGGCGTTTCGGATTCGGTGGGGCAGCGGACCTTGAGCACGAGGTCGGCGCCCCAGGCGCTGGCGGTGTCCACGATCTCGGCGCCGGCCGCGGCATAGGCGGCATCCGGCACGCTGGCGGCCACGCCGGCACCCGCCTGGATGCGCACCGCATGGCCCTGGGCCTTGAGCTTCTTGACCGTCTCCGGGGTCGCGGCGACCCGGGTTTCTCCAACCATGGACTCGGCTGGTACACCTATCTGCATGTTGTCTGTCTCCCGGCTGGCGTGTGCTCGGCGATCTCCGCTCACTGGGCCCGAGCTTACCCGATGCGCTCCGCGGCATCGGCACGCCCCCATGGCGAAGGCCCGGCGCACGCGAATGCGCCGGGCCTTGGCGTGCGGGGGGTCAGTTCACCACCTGGGCCAGCGCGCCCGCGGCGTACTGGCCGGCCACGACCTGCAGGCTGTGGCCCTTGATCTTGGGTGCCTGGCCTTCGCAGCCGAACTCGATGTAGCGCTGCTTGCAGATGGCCTTGGCGGCCTCGCGCGCGGGCTTGAGCCATTCGCGGGCATCGAACTTTTCGGGGTTCTCGGCCAGGAACTTACGCACGGCGCCCGTCATGGCCAGGCGGATGTCGGTGTCGATGTTGATCTTGCGCACGCCGATCTGGATGGCCTTCTGGATTTCCTCGACGGGCACGCCGTAGGTTTCCTTCATGTTGCCGCCGTATTGGCGAATGATCTCCAGCAGCTCCTGCGGCACGCTGGAGCTGCCATGCATCACCAGGTGGGTGTTGGGGATGCGGCGGTGGATTTCCTGAATGCGGTCGATGGCCAGGATGTCGCCCGTGGGCTTGCGCGTGAACTTGTAGGCGCCGTGGCTGGTGCCGATGGCGATGGCCAGCGCATCGAGTTGGGTGCGCTTGACGAAGTCGGCGGCCTGCTCGGGGTCGGTCAGCAGTTGCTCGCGCGTCATGGTGGCGTCGGTGCCGTGGCCGTCTTCCTTGTCGCCCTTCATGGTCTCCAGCGAGCCCAGGCAGCCCAGTTCGCCCTCGACCGTGACGCCGACCTTGTGCGCCATGTCCACGACCTTGCGCGTCACGTCCACGTTGTATTCGTAGCTGGCGATGGTCTTGCCGTCAGCCTCGAGCGAGCCGTCCATCATCACGGACGAAAAGCCCAGGTCGATCGCGCCCTGGCACACGGCGGGGTTCTGGCCGTGGTCTTGGTGCATGACCAGGGGAATGTGGGGGTAGGCCTCGACGGCGGCCTGGATCAGGTGCTTGATGAAGGCTTCGCCGGCGTACTTGCGGGCGCCTGCGCTGGCCTGCAGGATGACCGGGGCGCCCGTCTCGTCGGCGGCGGCCATGACGGCCTGGACCTGTTCCAGGTTGTTCACGTTGAAGGCGGGAATGCCGTAGCGGTTTTCGGCGGCATGGTCGAGCAGTTCGCGCATCGAGACGAGAGGCATGGGATGGGTCCGTTCAATGGTGGGCAGTGGGGAAGGCACGCAGGCCCTGAAGGGCCGTCGGCCGCGGTGGTAACCGCTTCGTAACCGGCGATTTTATCCGGTCGGCCCCGCCGGGGAATCCATGAATTCCAGACGGTAGCAGGTGGTGAATGGCGGCGGCACGGCGCCCGGGCCGAAGCGCGCGCCGTGCGCCTCCGCCACGCGCGCGACAATCTCGTGCCCCAGGTGCAGGCTGTCCACCGGTGCGCGCGCAGCGCCCTGGGCATGGTGCCGGGCGCCGTCGTCCACCACCTGCAGCCAGGGGCCGCCGTGCTCGGCCTGCCCCAGCTGCACCTCGATGCGGGTGCCGTGCGGCGTGTGCTTGAGGGCGTTCTCCAGCAGGTTGCGCAGGGCGATCTCCAGCAGCACCGCGTTGCCGTGCCAGACCAAGGCGCCGGGCGCCGCGACGGCGATGCTGTCCTCGCGCGCCCAGGCCGCCTGGGCGTAGTCGGCGCTCACGCCGCGCGCCAGTTCCGCCAGATCGACGGGCGCGGCCGCCTCGTGCAGCTGGGTGCGGCTGGCGCGTGCCAGGGCGAGCAGCTGGTTGAGCA
>NZ_BAAJYT010000262.1:0-4827 GCF_057541515.1 Acidovorax sp. KNOB132 | reverse complement strand
GGCACTGCCGGGGCCGAGCCCGCCGCGTGAACAATGCAGGGGTTGCTGCGTCTCGTCCTATGTCCCCGTGATGCCGATGCTGAACCCCTGTTCCCTGGCGCGCTGGCGGCGCACGGCGACGGCCTGCAGTGCGCCGAGGCGCGCCGCCTGGCGCCTTGCACCTGGCCGCGCTGCTGGGCACGCCCGGCGGCCTGAGCGATGTGCTGCACCGCCAGGCGCGGCACCGGGGCGCGGGCCTGCACGACCTGCGGGCCGTGGCCTCCGTGTGGACGCTGGACTACCTGGACCGGCTGCTGCCACCGATGGTGGCTGCGGCCAGCGTGCTGCAGCACACCTTCCCGGCCGGCGCACAGGACATCTGGCTGCGGCTGGATGCGCACGGCACCGTGCAGAGCTTTCACATCGTCGCCGCGGGCACCCCCATGCGGGGCACTGCCACGGCCGAGCGCTATGCGGCCCTGCTCTGGCAGCACCTGGCGCCGCTGTTTGCCCGGCTGACCGAACTGACGCGGGTGGCCCCAAAGATCCTCTGGGGCAACACGGCGCGGCGCCTGGACCTCATCCTGGCGCAGGCCGTGGCACGGGTGGGCCCCGGCACGCCCGTGGCGGCCGACCGCGACTTCCTGCTGGAGCGCGCGCAATGGCCCGAGGGCAGCAATCCGATGCACGGCCCGCAGCGCGAGGTGCCGCGCGGCGAGGCGGCCGCCCCGCTGCGGCTGCACCGGCAATGCTGCCTGTACTACCTGCTGCCCGGTGAAAGCCATTGCGGCGCGTGCCCGCTGGCGCCGCAGCACCGCAGGGCGGCCGAAGCGCCGAGCGCATGACCATGCGCGGCGCCACAGCCCACCGCAGCCGCCCGCGCCGGTGCATGAACGAACGTGCAAAGCCGGTGCGCGGGCACAGCGGTGAACAGATGGCAGCGCCGTTCGTCTTCCCGACAGGAAGCCCGGGAACGGCTGCACCCCAGGCTGCACCGCGCCCACGCACCGGCACGCCGGCACACCCCGATCGACGCCATCGGTTCATCCACTCTTGACTGGACTCACTTCGCTCATGCCCAAGGCAAAACTCGCATATGTCCTCTCCCTGCGCAACGCGGCGGCCGACCAGGCCGGCCGGCACGTGGCCTACAAAGGGGAGCAGCGCTACATGAAGTCTCCGCTGGAATCCCTGGCCGAGGCACTGGACCAGACGCCGCTGGGCGATGCCTATTCCCTGGAAGGCATCGTGTTCGACGACGATCCGCAATCCCCGCGGGACCAGGCCGCACTGCAGGACTACGGCTTCTCCTGCGACCCCGCGCGGCCCTGGATCTTTCCCCACGGCCTGCGCACGCAGGGCCGGCCGCTCAAGGACCTGATGCATTCGGTGCCCTCCACTTACCGCCGGCTGCCGCGCGATTCGGCGCAGCGGGCGCCGGGCAAGCAGGCGTTCGAGCGCCAGTTGCGCGAGCAGCTGGATGCGCTGCAGGCCGACATCGTGGTGCTCGACGGCCTGCTGGTGATCCTGGACGACCTGGCGCGGCCGGGCAATCCGTACTGGCGCCGCATCGCCAATATCCACCCGGGCATCACGCGGCCCGGCTCCCCATACCAGCGCCGCGGCGCCTACGCCACGCTCGATGCACTGCACGGCGCGCGGGGGGAGAAGGTCATCGACTGGAACACGCGCGCCACCGTGCCCGTGCCGCCCGTGTCGATGACGGGCGCCTCCTTCCACTACGTGGACCAGGGCATCGACTCGGGCGAGGTGATCTTCGACGTGCTCGCCACGCCCATCGCCCCGGACGACACCATCTTGGAAATGCGCTGGAACAACTTCCAGCAAAGCCTGTTTCCCGCGCTGCACCAGGGGCTGGCGCTGCTGGCCGAAACACCCTCCCTCACCACACAGGAGTTGACATCCCATGCCTGCCATTCATGACCTCATCGGGATCGGCTTCGGCCCGTCCAACGTTGCCCTGGCCATCGCGCTGGAGGAAAAACGCCATGCCAGCCGGCCCCTGGACGCCCTGTTCATCGAACGGCAGCCGGCCTTCGCCTGGCACCCGCACATGCTGCTGGACCAGTCCCACATGCAGATCTCGTTCTTGAAGGACCTGGCCACGCTGCGCAACCCGACCAGCCGGTTCACTTTCATCAATTACCTGCATGAGAAGGGCCGCCTGCCGGACTTCATCAACCTCAAGAGCTTCTACCCGAGCCGCCGCGAATTCAACGACTATCTGAGCTGGGCGGCGGAGCAATTCGAGGACCACTGCATCTATGGCGAGGACGTCTTCGAAGTGCTGCCCGAGCGGCAGCACACCGGTGGCGCCGCGTCGCACGCGCCGCAGGCGGCGCCCGTCTCCCACCTGCGCGTGCGCTCTCGCAACCGGGCGGGCACGGTGACCGAACGGCTGGCGCGCAACCTGGTGGTGGGCGTGGGCGGCACGGCCAACATTCCCCCGGCCTTTCAGCCCTTCAGGGCCGACCCGCGCGTCTTCCACTCCAGCACCTACCTGCAGGGCATGGCAGCCCACGGCACGGCACGCAAGATCGCGGTGGTGGGCGCGGGACAGAGTGCGGCAGAGATCTTCATGGACCTGCAGGGCCGGCCCGGCGCGCCGCAGGTGGATCTGATCATGCGCGCCCGATCGATCCGGCCCTCGGACGACAGCCCGTTCGTGAACGAGATCTTCAATGTGGAGTTCACCGACTACATGTACAGCCGGCCGCCGTCGGAACGCTCGGCGCTGCTGGAGGAGTTCTGGCACACCAACTATGCGGTGGCCGACATGGAACTGATCCAGCAGATCTTCAAGCTCTTCTACGAACAGAAGGTCGCAGGCGGCGAGCGGCTGCGCTTTCTGCGGCGCCAGGAGGTCGGCGCGGTGCGGGCCGATGCAGCCGGCATCCACCTGGCGCTGGCGGACCAGGACAGCGGCCAGCAGAGCACCGTGCGCTACGACGCCGTGGTGCTGGCCACGGGCTATGCGCGGGCGCAGCACAAGGACCTGCTCCAGCCCCTGGCGCCCTACCTGGGCGACCTGCAGGTCGATCGGCACTACCGCGTGCAGACCCCGCCGGACTTCCAGCCGGCCATCTACCTGCAAGGGGCCTGCGAAAGCTCGCACGGTTTGAGCGACACGCTGCTGTCGGTCACGTCGGTGCGCACCGGGGAGATCGGCAACGCCCTGCTGGCCGCCACACCGGCCGCCGCGGCACGTTCCCGCGGGGCGATGGAGCCGACCCCCGCCTGAACCGGCGCGCAGGCCGAAGGCCCAGGAAGGATGAGGCGGGGAGCCCAACCATCGCCAGATCGGCCGCTCTGTGGGACCCGCCCCCCGACCTGGGGATCAGGTGCCACGGCGCCCTGCACGAGCCACGCCGTCCAGTGGCCATGGAGCGGAGCAATGCAACCCCTTCATGCCCCAGGCCGCGGCGCCGGCTCCACTGTTATCGCTCAGACTCCAACGCGAAATTCCACCGATCCGTCTTTTCTACCCCTTCAGAGTCAGGGTCCTCACCTGCCAGGGCCCATACGGGGAAAAGCAGTCCTGCGATCAGGAGGGCCAGAATTCGTTTCATCAATGACTCCTTGGTTGATGGACGGGTAGTGCCTTCAAGTGGCGTTGCGCTTCGCTTTGCGACCTTCCAGACTTCCGCATTTTGCAGCCTTCAGATCGCCTGACAAAGGCTCAGTCGACCCCATGCTATGATTCAAATGCGAACTATTCGCATTGAACCCAGGCCATCGCATTCTGCAGCGCCCTCCGTGCACCGGCGGCGCGAACGGATCGGCAGCCCGCCGCGTGGCGGTGCCTGGGGTCCGATCATTGGCATTTGCGGGAAACGGCCTCATGCGCGATCTGATCCATGAACTGGTGACCCACTACGGGGACTTGCGCCGGCACCTGACGTACGAGCTCAGGGACCCGCACTATGCGGCCGACATCGCGCAATCGAGCTTCGAGCGGGTGTATGCCCAGGCCGTGGCCGCCAAGGGATCAGCGGCGCGCGAATCGGCAGCGCCGTCTTCGCTGTCCACCGTCGAATCGCCGCGCGCCCTGCTGTTCCGGGTGGCACGCAACCTGTGCATCGACGACTACCGCAAGCGCAAGGTCGCCCAGGACTGGGCCAGCCAGCACGCGGGCGACGAGCGCCACGGGGCGGTGCCATCGTCCGAGTACTTCGCCGCGCAGCGCCAGGTGCTGCGCCGGCTGGTGGAAGCGATCGAGCGGCTGCCTCCCCGGCGCCGCGAGGTCTTCCTGCTGTTCAGGGCCTATGGCCACACGCGCACCGAGATCGCCGAGCGCCTGGGCATCACCGAAATGGCGGTGGCCAAGCACATGGTGCGCGCCACGGTCGATTGCTCGCGCGTGTTCGCCGAATTGCGCGCGAGCCTGATCGAACACCAGAGCCCATCCGGCCGCGCGGGCTTCGAGGCCACCCTGGCCGAAGATTTTTCCTGAGTCCCGCATGTCCCTGACCGCCGCGCCGCGCGAGCGCCTGATCGAGCACGCCATCGCACTCATCGTGCAGGCCGATGTCGCGCCCGAGCCGGCCGCGCAGGACGCACGCGCCACGCTGGCCCAGTGGCGCCAGCGCTCGGGCGAGCACGAGGCCGCGGCGCAGGAGGCGCGCCGGCGTTGGGAGGCGATCGGCAGCGCCTCGACCGAACTGCGTGCGCATTTCAGCGACCCGACCGCGGGCACTGCGTCGCCCAATGCCCGGCGCATGCCGCGGCGCCTGCTGCTGTCCGCCGCCGCATTGGTGGGCACCGGGCTGCTGGCCGGACGCGGCGTGCAGTGGCTCTGGCAGCAGCCGGTGTTCACTGCCGCCTACG
>NZ_BAAJYT010000261.1:0-4835 GCF_057541515.1 Acidovorax sp. KNOB132 | reverse complement strand
CGCCTACGCCGACGAACCGCCCTGGGGCGCCTCCGCGCAGGACGCCGGCTGGGCCCCGGCCGGTGAGCCGCCCGGCGGCGGCCAAGGCTATGCCGCCAAACCGTTTCGCAAAAACAACGGCGACTGGAAAGGCAAGGGCCGCTGGAAGAAGGAGGACGAGCGCCCCATCCAGCCGCGCCTGCCCCGCACCCCGGCGGCGAGCCGCACGGACCACGCGGTGCGGCTTCTGCTGTCGCACATGGAGTTCCTGGAAGAACTGGCCCATGAGGACCACGCGGTGCTGTGCGCCCAGGCGGCACCGCACGGGCCCCTGTTCACCTGGCTGGAAGGCCAGTTGCACGAGCATGGCCCGCTGGCCTGGGCCGTGCTGCGCGAGAGCCTGCGCGGGCATGAGTGCGAAGGGCTGGCCGAACGCGTGATGACCGGCTCGCACGCCCAGACCGAGGGCGACGTGCAGGAGCTGCGGGCCGAGCTGCGCGACCTGCTCGACCGCATGCTCATCGAGGAGCTCAAGCGCCAGCAAAACGAGCTCATCCTGCTGGCAGCGCGCGACCCGGCGGCTCTGGCGCAATACCAGGCCCTGGAGCAGCGGCTCAAGGCATTGCGCGGAATTTCGCTCAAGCCGGCTTGAAATTCCCCTGGGCCGCTATAATGTAGGGTTCATCGGCAAGAGCGACAGCAGCACCTCCGGGCCGGGCAACCGTGACACACACGCACGACCGCCCTTCACACCGCAAGGACTGCACACCAAATGTTCGCCCACACATCTTGCCCCTGAGGGTCGCTCCCTCGAACCGCGAAGGCTCCGGCCTTTGCCGTGCCACCCGCGCCGGGATCCATGGCGCTTGCGTTTTCTTTGTGTCCGTTTTTGATCCTGAGGTGTCCATGCCTGCTCAAAAGTCCGCGAAGTCGCCCAAGTCCGCCCCAGACACCGCCGCGAAGGCCGCTTCCAAACCTGCTGCCAAAGCCGCAACGACCGAGCCCAAGAAGGCCCTGGCCGCCGCTGCTCCAGCCGCCAAGAAAGTCCATACCGTGCCCGTGAACAAGTCCTCTGACAAGGCCGAAGCCTCCGAAGAAACCAAGAAGCCCGCCCGCGCCAAGGCCGCCGCGGCCTCCGCCGACGACGAAACGCCCAAGAAGCGCCCCGGCCGCCCGGCCAAGGCCGCCGGTGCCGCCGCAGCCGACAAGACCCCTGCCAAGCGGGGCCGCAAGCCCAAGGCCGGAGCGGACGACGATGCGGTGGGCGACGATGCCGACCTGTCCGACATCGAGGCCGACCTCGAAGGTGAACCCGAAGCCGAAGCCACCCCCACGGCCACGGTCGAGAAGGTCAAGCCCCTTCGCATGAAGATCAGCAAGGCGAAGGAACGCGCCTTGATGAAGGAATTCGGCCTCGACGAGACGGTCCTGTCCGAGGAAGACCTGGCCAAGCGCCGCTCGCGCCTGAAGACGCTGATCACCCTGGGCAAGACGCGCGGCTACCTGACGCAGGTCGAAATCTCCGACCACTTGCCCGACAAGCTGGTCGATGCCGAGACGATGGAAGTCGTGGTCACGATGCTCAACGACATGGGTGTGGCCGTGTACGAGCAGACGCCCGATGCCGAGACCCTGTTCCAGAACAACGTGACGCCCACCGCGGCGACCGTCGAGGAAGCGGAAGAAGAAGCCGAAGCCGCCCTGTCCACCGTGGACAGCGAATTCGGCCGCACCACCGACCCCGTGCGCATGTACATGCGCGAAATGGGCACGGTGGAGCTGCTGACGCGCGAAGGCGAAATCGAAATCGCCAAGCGCATCGAAGGCGGCCTGCAGGCCATGATGGAGGCGATCAGCGCATCGCCCGCCACCATCGCCGAGATCCTGAACATGGGCGAAGAGATCCGCGAGGGCAAGGTCGTCATCTCCACCATCGTGGACGGCTTCTCCAACCCCAATGAAGCCGACGACTACGTGGCCGAAGAAGACTTCGACGAATTCGACGAAGAGGACGACGACGACGGCAAGGGCGGCTCCAAGGCGCTGACCAAGAAGCTGGAAGAACTCAAGCGCGAAGCCCTGTCCCGCTTCGACACCATGCGCGACCTGTTCGAGAAGGTCCACAAGATCTACGACAAGGAAGGCTACGGCACGCCCGCGTACATGAAGGCCCAGCAGGCCCTGTCGGCCGAGCTGATGACCATCCGCTTCACCGCCAAGACCATCGAGAAGCTGTGCGACATGGTGCGCGGCCAGGTGGACGACGTGCGCAAGAAGGAGCGCGAGCTGCGCCGCATCATCGTGGACAAGTGCGGCATGCCGCAGGAAACCTTCATCAAGGAATTCCCGCCCAACCTGCTGAACCTGAAGTGGGTGGAAAAGCAGGCGGCGTCCGGCAAGCCCTGGAGCACCGTGCTGCAGCGCAACATTCCGCCGGTGCAGGAACTGCAGCAGCGCCTGATGGACCTGCAGGCGCGCGTGGTGGTGCCGCTGCCCGAGCTCAAGGACATCAACAAGCGCATGAACGAGGGCGAATCGTCCTCCCGCGATGCCAAGAAGGAAATGATCGAGGCCAACCTGCGCCTTGTGATCTCCATCGCCAAGAAGTACACGAACCGCGGCCTGCAGTTCCTGGACCTGATCCAGGAAGGCAACATCGGCCTGATGAAGGCCGTGGACAAGTTCGAATACCGCCGCGGCTACAAATTCTCGACCTACGCCACGTGGTGGATCCGCCAGGCCATCACGCGCTCGATCGCCGACCAGGCGCGCACCATCCGCATCCCGGTGCACATGATCGAGACGATCAACAAGATGAACCGCATCTCGCGCCAGCATCTGCAGGAGTTCGGCTTCGAGCCGGATGCGTCCATCCTGGCGGCCAAGATGGAGATTCCGGAAGACAAGATCCGCAAGATCATGAAGATCGCCAAGGAACCGATCTCCATGGAAACGCCGATCGCGACGACGACGACAGCCACCTGGGCGACTTCATCGAGGACGGTGCCAACACCGCCCCGATCGACGCCGCCATGCAGGCCGGCCTGCGCGATGTGGTCAAGGACATCCTGGACGGCCTCACGCCGCGCGAAGCCAAGGTGCTGCGCATGCGCTTCGGCATCGAGATGTCCACCGATCACACGCTGGAAGAAGTCGGCAAGCAGTTCGACGTGACGCGCGAGCGCATCCGCCAGATAGAAGCCAAGGCGCTGCGCAAGCTCAAGCACCCCAGCCGCAGCGACAAGCTGCGCAGCTTCATCGACTCGCTGTAATCAGCCTGTCGCCGCCCTCCGGGCAGCGTCCATCGAAAAGCCTGCCCCCGCCTTGCGGGAGCAGGCTTTTTTCATGGCTGGACGTTTTCGCGGAAGCACCCCTTGGCCCGCACGGGAAAGAGCCCCACCACCCTTCGGAAGATGGCTGGACGCCACATGCGGCGCTTGGCGAGACATGCGAAATTGGCACGTGTTGCTTTCCAAAATTTCGCTTTGGATTTGAAAATCTGAAACATAAACTTACGAACGACATTGCACTACCAGCAAGTTTCCACGCAGATGGACAGGGAGGGAGGGTAGAAGCCGAAGCGGCTGACCCATGGGGCGAACCGCACGCCGCAAGAGGAAAGCATTGAAGTGCGCGCCACCTGCAACTCCGCCCCGGCACTTGCGGGTGGCGCATTTTTTTCTGCCCACCAAGAAAGAAAGAGCCACTTCCATGAACCACCGATTCTTCGGAAACCTGCGCATCGGCCCCCGCATCACGCTCGCATTTCTTTCCACGATCGTGTTGCTGCTCCTCGTGGCCGGCATCTCCATGTCGGCCCTGGGCAACGTCAATCAGGCGCTGACGCTGGTGACCAAGGACTATTACGTCAAGGTCCGATTGCTGAACGAGATTTCCGACGAGGTCGATCAGCAGGCCCGCTACGTGCGCAACCTGGTGATCTTCGATGACGCGGCCCAGCGAGAGCAGGAGATCAAGGGCATCGAAGGCAGCCGCGCACTCATCACCGGCATGTACGCCAAGCTCACGCCCACCGTGCAGAGCGACACGGGCAAGCGGCTGCTCGCAGACACGCAGGAGCAGCGGGCCGCCTACGTGAAGGACGTGGACGCGTTCCTCTCGCTGATCCGCGCAGGCCAGCCCGAGGAAGCCAAGGGCCTGCTGGCCAACACGCTGCGGCGCAACCAGCTGGCCTACATGGCAGCCCTCGACAAGATGTCCGATCACCAGCAGCTGCAGATGGACAAGGCCAGCGACGGCGCGGACCGCGAGGTGAAGACGGGCTTTCAGCTCATCATCGCCATCGCGTGCGCGGCGGTGGCCGTGTCGTTCGTGCTGGGCTGGCTCATCACGCGATCCATCACCCGGCCCATCGGGCGCGCGGTGCAGATCGCCGAAACCGTGGCGGCGGGCGACCTGACGTCGCACATCGAGGCGAACAGCAAGGACGAGGTGGGCCAGTTGCTCAACGCGCTGCAGCGCATGAACGCCAGCCTGGTGCAGATCGTGGGCAACGTGCGCACGAGCGCCGACTCCATCGCCACCGGGTCGGTGCAGATCGCCAATGGCAACGCCGACCTGAGCCAGCGCACCGAGGAGCAGGCCAGCAACCTGGAGGAGACCGCGGCGTCGATGGAGGAGCTGACCTCCACCGTGCAGCAGAACGCCGACTCGGCCCGCCGTGCGCACCAGCTGGCCTCCGGCGCCTCGGCCGTGGCCACGCAGGGTGGCTCGGTGGTGGGCAACGTCGTGTCCACCATGCAGGACATCCAGCAGAGTTCAGGCCGCATGGCAGAGATCATCGGGGTGATCGACGGCATCGCCTTCCAGACCAACATCCTGGCGCTGAACGCCGC
>NZ_BAAJYT010000260.1:0-4850 GCF_057541515.1 Acidovorax sp. KNOB132 | reverse complement strand
GCGGGGTTGCCGGGGGTCTGCACGAATCCGGGCCATTGCCAGCCGGTGGCCTGGCCCAGCGGGCTCCAGGTGATGCCGCTGACCAGCGGCTGGCCGTTCCACTGCAGCCCGGTGAGCTGGCCGGTGGCGTCGTACTGGTGCACCAGCTGGCGACCGCTGGGGTAGGTGATGCGGGCGATCTGCCCGGCGCCAGCACTGCCTGCGCTGCCCGTCCCGCCTGGCACGTACTGGTAGCCCACGGTGCTGCTGCTGCCGTTGGCCAGGACCTGGGTGCGCGCGGTGATGCGCCCTTGCGCGTCGCGCTGGTAGCGCGTGGTGACGCCCGTGTCCTGGATCTCGCTCAAGGACCCCACGCTGGCGCTCGGGCTGCCGCTGGCGTTGTACTCGGGCCCGGGCAGGTCGTAGCGCAGCACGGTGGTGCGGCTCGCGTCGCCCAGGCTGCTCACGATCTGCGTGGGCCGGCCCAGCGCATCGCGCGTGATGGCGGTGGCACGCCCCAGCGCGTCGGTGAGGCTTTGCGGCAGCCCCAGGCTGTCGTAGGTGCGGGTGAGCGTGCCGCTGTCGGCGCTGGCTTCCTGGCTGGCATTGCCCAGGGCATCCCGCGTGTAGCTGGTGGCCACGCTCTTGAAGTCCGTGGCTTTGGTGACGGCATCCTGGGCGTTGTATTCCAGCGCGGCGCTGGCGTTCTGCGCGTTGGTGAGGGTCTTCACGCGCCGCAGCGCGTCCAGCGCGAGGGTGGTGCTGCGGCTGGCGCCCCCAACGATCTCGGTGCTGCGGATGAGTTCGCCGTTGGCGTCGTAGCCATAGCCGCTGGTGCTGACCGTGCCGGTCGCGGCCGAGCCGATGGTGACGCTCTCCACCCGGTTCAGGCTGTTGATGGTGCGCGCGACCGTCCATGCGGCCTGGCCTTGCGCATCGGTGATGCTCTCATTGATCCGGTTGCCCATGCCGTCCAGGGTGTAGCTGGCGCTCGCCCCCCGGTTGTCACTCCAGCCGGTCAGGCGCTGCGCGGCGTCGTAGGTGTAGCTGGTGGCGTAGCCGCTGGCCACGCTGGCGCTGGCCAGTTGCCCGCTGGCGGTGTAGGTGTAGCTGCTGACCTCGTCGCCGCGCTGCGCCCGTGTGAGCCGCCCGCGCGCGTCGTACTGGTAGCTGCTCACCAGGCCCGTGGGTGCGGTGTGGGTGAGCACCCGGCCGGCCGCGTCGTGGGTGTACAGGCTGCTCTGGCCCAGCGCGTTGGTGGCCTGGGTGAGGTGGCCCGCGCTGTCGTAGGCGTAGGTGGTCACAGCGCCGCCCGGGTCGGTCTCGCTGGCGACCAGGCCCGAGGGGTGGTAGGTCCAGGCCCAGGTGCGCGAGACGGGCGGGTTCACCGAGGTGTCCTTGATCGTCTGCGTGAGCGCGTTGCCCTGGCCGTCGTACGTGTAGGCCGTCTCGCGGCCCGCCTCCGTCACCTTGACCGGCAGGCGCCACTGCGGGTGCCATTCGGTGCTGGTCGTGCGCGCCTGCGCCGTGCCGCTGGCCTGCGTGGTGCTCAGCGGCACGCGCCTGCCCGCATCCCATTGGTACGTCGTCACGCTCCCGAGAAAGTCCGTCTCGGAGTCGATCAGCCCTTGCGCGTTCTGCACCCGCTGCGCGGCATCGGGCTTGCCCAGTGGATCGGGCTTGCTGGCACCACTGACGACCAGTTTGCCCAGGTTGAGGCTGTAGTTGAAGGTGCGCGCCGTGCCCAGGGGGTCGATGACGGTGGCGCCGGAGCCATCGGCTGCCGGATAGCTCACCTGGTAGCGGTTGACGCTGCCGGCCAGTTCGGTGCTGGTGGCCCGGCCCGTGCTGTCGTAGCCGAAGGTGCCCCAGCGCGCACCGGTCTCGTCCACGATGCCGGTGAGGGCCTGCGGGAAGCCCGCATCTTCGTACAGGAAGGACCGGCTCTTGCCATCGGGATAGGTGACGGTGGAGAGCCGGCCGCTGCCGTCGTAGGCATAGCGGATGACTTGCTGATCCGGTGTGGTAACAGAGGTCAGCCGGCCCGACGGTTGGTAATCAAGCAAGAGCTTCTGCCCGAACGGATTGGTGATGGAGGCCAAGAGTCCATACGCGTGGTACGCGTAGGACGTCACCCAGCCGTTGCGCGCCGTGACCGACTGCAGCTTGCCGCTGCTGCTGAACTGCAGCGTGGCGTCGTCGTCGCTGCGCTGGTAGGTCCAGGCGCCGGAGGCCGATTGCGTCAGCACGTCGTTGCTGGCCGTGGTCCAGGTGCTGCTGCCCGTCGCCTTGAAGAAGGTCCGCAGGTGGCCCTCTCCCGTCGTGATGCTCACGCTGATTCCGGTGGCCGCACTGCTGGCCAACAAAAACGCTTGATGATTGTGACTCCAGGCCATGCTCAAGGGCCCTTGGGGCCGGCCCGGGTCTTTGCCCCACGTGCTTTCGTACCGCCGAGTAAAAGACAGCGCCGCAGGCCCTTGCCCACTCCAATCGGTCTCGGTGCGAACCTTGGCTTCGTTCGACGGCATGATGGGCTGCCCCACCTCCACGCCGGAGGCCCTGCAGGAAAATGCCGGTGGTTCGGGCGTGGCGGCAATGCAGGCGTTGGTGGGCACGTCCTCGGCGAACCCCGGCTGGCAGGCACAGGTGCCGCTCGCCGTGGTGGTGCTGTTGGGCGGGCAGGACAACGTAGATTGTTTCCAGATGGGGGCCCAGTAATACGCCGGTCCCTCAGAGGAGTCGACGGCGCAGTAGTCGCCTGCGACCGCAAAGCCTGTGGCATTGGAATAGTGGCCGGCAAACCATGCGCAGTACGCCTCCTTGGTGGCGAACTTCGGGTTTCCCGTCGACCAATGGTACAGAAAGCTTTTTTGCAGTTCCGCATGCGCAGCGAGACTGCCCGTGAGCATCAAAAGGCCCAACGCAGCGTGCGACAGTGCCCGCGCCATCGCGCAACGGCAAAACCCGCTCAGCCGGCGCATGGCAAACGCTGTCCACCCCAAAAAACCGCTTTGAGGTCCAGCGGCTCTGAGCACCGTCGTGCTAAACACAGGGCAGCCCACAGTCAAGGCACTTTCAACCGATGCCTCATTTTTTGCACATTGCATTTCTTCTCCCGCCTGCTGTTTTGTCTAATGCCAAAAAAACTGAATTATTAGTCACAAACTAATTGATTCACAAGTAATGAATGCATGCATGACCAGCCGCCCCTCAAAACTCCGCATGCACCCGCACCGACACCACGTCCACCGGTCCCCGGTCGCGGTTGTAGCCCGGGTGCACGATGTGCTGCACCCCCAGCGACACGGCGGACTGCAGAGGCCCGCCCGGCATGGGCACCGGGGCGAACGTGAGCCGGTAATACGCCTCCCACACCCGCTCGTTGCCGTAGCGCAGCGCCCCGTCGCCCAGGAACGCCCCCAGCCCCCCGGCTGCGAGGTAGTTACGGTGGTCGGCCGACAACCCGTTGACCGCCAAGGCGGCGCCCACGCGGTCGGCGGCGCGGCCCCAGGCGGCGCCGCCGATCTGGCCGCCGAAGGACAGCTGGCGGTCGATCTCGGCGAAGGCGTACGTTTCCTGGCGGCCGCTGCTGCGGCTGGCGCGCACGAAGACGCCGGCGTCTTCGGCCAGCGGGGCCTCCAGGGTCAGGGCCCAGCCGGTCTTGGTCTGCAGGCGGCGCACGGCGCCGACGTCCGGCGTGCCGCCAACGGCCCGGGACGCGGCCAGCGCATCGGCGAACGCGCCCATGACGGCGCGGTTGCGGAACAGCAGCACGCGCCCGCGCAGCGGGCCGGCGGGCAGGGCCACGGGCAGGTCGGATTCGGCCTCGATCTGGTCGCCGTAGTGCTTGGTCCACGAGCGGTCCAGCGGCTGGCCGTTGGATTCGCGCGGCTGCAGGGCGCGGCCACCGCGCACGGCCCACTGCGGCGTGCGGTATTCGAGGATGCCGGCCCAGGTGTAGCCGCGCGCATCGGCCGCGTAGTCCCAGGCGCCGGGCGTCAGGAAGGACCAGTTGAAGAACTGCTCGCGCGGGTCCTTGGCGTAGGGGTTGTTGTCGAAGTAGTCCAGCAGCGAAAGGTTGCCGGCCACCAGGGTCCACCGGCGCGCGCTGGCGCTGCCGCCCAGTTCGTTGAAGTCGGGCTCGATGCGTTCGGTGTCGCCGCCCGCGTCCCAGCGCTGCAGCAGGAACAGGCGCGCGCGATAGGCCTTGATCTGCGCGCCCGAGGTGCGGGCCAGCTCGCCATTGGAGAGCCCGCCCGCGCCTGACAGGTGCGACAGCGGCACGCCCTGCCCCGCCTCGGGGTTGAAGTGGATCTGCGCGCCGCTCCAGGGGCGCAGCCCGAGGTCGGCGGTGGCGGTGAAGGAATACGAGCGCTCGGCCGTGGGCACCAGGCTGTTCGGGCCGGTGTAGGGCGCGTCGAACGAGGGCTTGTGCTGCCAGACGTAGGTGGTCTGCGCGTGCAGGGCCCAGGGGGGCGGGTCACCTTCCGCCGGGTTGCCGGCATCGCCGGACGGGGCGGCCAGGGCCTGGGCAGCGAGGACGGCCGCGGTGCCGCCCAGCGCGGCCTGCAGCACGCGCCGGGGCCCGAAGCCACGCAAGAAATGGGAGAGGAGCAACAGCATGCGGCGGCATTCTGTCAGGCCCCGGTGGCTGGCGCGTGTCCGCGCGACCGCCGCGCGCTTCAGCGTGGTTTTTTGCGCACAGGCAGGGTGGCGGCGGCGCTGGCCGAGACCTTGCCGCCCAGCCCGGGCGGCACGTGGGGGATCGGCTCAGGGATGGCGTCCGCAGGCTCGGCCACCGCGTCCGCGGCAGGCTGGGGCGATGCCACCACCGCCGCAGCCGGAACGGGCGCGGCGGCGCGCGCGGCCGG
>NZ_BAAJYT010000259.1:0-4869 GCF_057541515.1 Acidovorax sp. KNOB132 | reverse complement strand
TGATTTAACAGATTGCTTAATAATCTCACGATCAACAATGTTCTTTCTGAATTCTTAATCAAATCTCTAGTCCTCTGAATCAATTTTCCAGAAACAAAAGATAACAAAGAGATTAGCAGTCCAAAGCAAAGAAAAAAAAATGGTGCACTTTCTTTTGCAAACTGCACTACCAAGAAAAGAGCGCCAAACAATGCCGTCTCAAGCGTTATAAAGAACTGAAAAGCGCTCATGCGCTGCTGGGCATGCAGTGAAAAATAGGCCCATGCATGACTTCTAATTTCAGACTCGATAGATGGATCTGTTTTCATTTAGGTCGCCCATAGTGAGTGGCAAATGCATTAAGCAACAATCTGTGCCTAGAGATAACACGAATAGTGCTTGACGTTATCTTTTCCACGAGTCGATAGTTTTTTTCATCCTTAACAAGGGTTAATTCCAAATCATTCCTTATCAATCTACTTAATATTTCAGCACACTGATTCACGGTCCTAACGACTAATATGCCATTTAAAACTCCCGTGGATAGTATTACTTGAAGAGCCAAAGGATGAATTTCTCGGAAGAGCTTGGCTCTTCGCTCGAATGAAATCGCATTTGCCGTTAGAATTCCTACAAACTGAGCCTTAATTAGACCTAAGGGCTTATGCTTTTCCAAAATAGCAGCATTCAACCATTCTCGATACAATTTTCGATTGTCTTCTGGAATTCTATGCTGCTCTTCAACTAAATCGAAGTCTGCCCAATGATCTGCGGCAATTTGAGAAAGCTCTTCGTCACTAAGAGCTAACAACTTACTGGTCAAGACTTTAGCAAATAAGCCCTGTTCATCAGTATCATCATCAATCTCATCACGCTCACTTGCGCTCAACATTGAAATCAAGTCGGTTCGCGGCTTAAGAAAGAGCTGTTCGGTATCAACAACCCCGTCTGGGAACGAAAGCCGTGGCACGTAAACTATTACAGGTTTTCCTTGACCGAGGGCAACACTCGCTTCTGAATCTTTTCCAAACGTGTCAGTTTTCTGCGCCATGTAGATGGTTACAGACGCTCGTTTCAACATCAACGCTTCGACTAGGCCCTTAGCTATACGGTCTTCAATCCATGATTGAGTAGGATTAAAGTGCCTAAGTTTTAATGGTTTAGATGTTTCATGATTAAACAATCGCCTCACAAAAGAATTTACCGAGACAAAATCCGCATCAGTACGCATTGAAGTTGCGACATAGACATCTAAAAAGTCCGAAGCAAGATAAAAAGATAGATTTTCCATCGCTCTTTTTTGTGTCTCATCCATTCGTCTTATTTCTGAATCAGATTTTGGCGCAATGCGCTCGGCTTCACGAATAATCTCATCCGAGTCAGGGGCGAAAAGTGGAGAAAACAGTCCATGCTGAAAGTTGGCATTAAACTTTCTTAGCAAAGAGTCCATTCGCCTTTTTGTTTTTTCTGGCACCTTACCAATGACGTTTGCGGTATTTTTCTCCTCGGTAAAATTAGCGGCCAATCTGATCAAGAACTGTTTTAAAGCTTCGCGCTCATCTTTTTCTTGCTTGACTCTTGCCGCGGATATATAGCCGAGATCCGCCAAACGTTCTTCTGCAATTTCATGGGGAATAGCCCAAGTTGCACGCTCACTATACGCAAGTGTATTTCGCGGCTGAATTGACTTTAAATACTCACTTAGAGAGTCGCTTGAGCTTAAGACTCGATAAGCATCAGTGAGAGTGCTAAACAATCTAATAGCGTCCCTTTGATAGGCTTGAACAGCTTCAGCAAAAACATTCGTGGATGAGAACCGCTGCGCACCCAAGTATCTATTGAAAAAATCTAAAGAAGTTGGTTGAATACCATAAAATATTAATATGCTATTAAAAAGATCGTGTGTTTGATTTATAGATTGGTTATTATTGAAAAGCTTTTTTATAGAATCATTGGCAACGCGATAGGAAGTCTCATCGTGCCCATCCAGAGTAATATCCTCTCCAGTTAGCTCCGACAACTGCTCTTCAAAATCCAACCGCGCCTGTATATCAGGATCTAAAAAATCATGCCAATGGGCACTGGGTAAATTTAACTCCTTACATATCAACTCAAGCAGATCTGGTTTAGGCACGCGTAGACCCTGCTCTAGATGAGCAATATTCGAGCGATTTGCCCCAAGTATTTTCCTTGCAAGTGCTTCTTGTGATAACTCAAGATGCTCACGGTGAATTCTAATCAAATTACCCAGCTTCTGCTTTGCATTTTGCATTTAATTCCCCATTAATAATTTTTTATAACCAATTCTTCTGCAAACTTTCTGGACCCAGCGAAACCGGAAATATTTCTTCTTGCTAGTATCTTTCTACATTTCCATCTTTTAGAAATGATCGATATATCATCGCAGTTAGCATATGAAAGCATGAATTTACAGCCGGCCGAGTCCAGCAAAATTAAAGACTTCTCCAATCGAGATATATCAGCCCCGGAAAAAGGCGAGGCATCATAATTAGTGAAATATTGGCCAGCAGTAGATGCATATGGGGGATCAATGTAGTAAAAATCGCCCTTCTCTCTCAACGAGATACATTTCTCAAAATCCATTTGATAAATATCTGCCCTTTTTAACAAACGCCCCGCCTCAACCATTTCCTCCAAAGGTATCGCACTGCGCGTTCGCAAACCAGAAAAAGGCACATTAAATTTGCCAGCCTTATTGGTCCGATACAATCCATTGAAACAAAGTCTATTTAGATATATAAACCTTGCAGCCCTTCCAACTTTAGTTAATTCTTTTGGATCTATATCTCTTATGAGATAATAATCATCTGAAGAACAAGGCAAAAAATCGCAGGTTTTCGATATTTCGGACGCGCGATTTTTTAATCTGCTGCAACGCATTTATTAGATCTTCGTTTATATCCCCGAGAAGCGCCTTGGTTGGTTCATGGATAAAAAATAAACTAGCAGAGCCGCAAAATGGCTCGACATATCTAGAGTAATTTTTTGGGAACAGCGGCAACAGCTGATTGGCTATACTTCTTTTACTACCAGCCCATCGCAATATAGGTTTCATTTCAAATTCAATTAAATTAAGATTTGACTGCGATCTAATAGCTGACCGCTTAATAAAGCAAGTGGTAGGGTTAGAAATTATTTTGAGTCAATGCTTACTCAAGTTTAGGCGGACAACGCAGGGTATGACGGCTGCTATGTCATGGCATGCCCCCAGTGCAGATGTATCTATCTGTTCCACCTTAAACGATGTTCATTTATTTCTACCTGACGGAAACCCAGGTATGGCCGTCGGGTAATGCGGTCAAGGCATGCGCCGGACTTCAAGCAAAAATTGGCTCCAGCGCATATTCCTCCAGGGGACATAGCTATTAAAATAATAGCAAGTTGGAGAACTGCTGGCTGAGAAGAGATTCGCAGCAGACCACGCTGACGGCGTCGTCATGCATGGGCAGATAGGCCGCGCCGCTGAGGGCGCGCAGGCTTGTGCGGATTGCGCCGCACTCGCTGGGCCTCTCAAGGCCCGATGAAACCACCGATACCAGCAGCGCCCGGCAACCCAGTCGCCACCCGGCGTGATGCGGGCGGAGCCCTCGATGGCGGTCCGCTGCTGCTCGACCGCTGAATTGACTGGCTTACTTGCTCACAAACTTGTTCACGAACGCATTGCGCGCCGCCACCGCCAGGTCCGGGTAGTTGGCGAACATGCCGTCCATGCCCATGTCCAGGTAGCTGCGGAACTCGGTGGCGGCCGTGGCGGCGTTGGCCTGGGCGAAGGTCCAGCCGTGCACCTTGAGGCCGGCGGCGTGGGCCTGGTCGATGTAGTCCTTGGTGATCGGGTACGCGGCGGTGTTGATGACCACGCCGATGCCTTCGGTGAAGCCGGCCACTTCCTTGAAGGTGAGCTGCGTGACGGTGCTGCCGGAGATCACGCCCATGCGTGGCGTGCCATCGGCGGCCTTGGCGGCCACGCCCAGCAGGATGAGGGGCATCTTGCTGTTCTGCGCGGTCTGCTTGGTGCGCAGGCTGCGCAGCGTGGCGTCGCTGAACGACTGGATGTAGACCTTGCTGTCGGCGTTGTAGCCGTTGTCCTTCAGGGTTTTGAGGATGCCGTCTTCCATCACCGGGTCGGCCTGCTTGGCCTCGGGGTACAGGCCCACTTCGCGGCCCACGGCGGTGGATTGCTTCTTGGCGAAGTCCACCACCTCCTGGAAGGTGGGCACCTGGAAGGGGTTGGCGGCGCTGGGCGCAAAGCCTGGGTAGCTGGTCTTGCCGGTGCCGGTGGGCACCACGGTCAGGGTGCGGATTTCCGCGAGGGTGAAGTCGGCCACCTTGTAGCCGCCGTTGCGCTGCGCGAACAGCGTGGCCACGTTGGTGGTGCGGTTGAGCGTGTCGTCGTGGATGGCGACGAGGGCGCCGTCCTTGGTGATCTGCAGGTCGGGCTCGATGAAGTCGGCGCCCATGCGGATGGCCAGTTCATAGCCGGCCAGGGTGTGCTCGGGCAGGTAGCCGCTGGCGCCGCGGTGGGCGATGACCTGCGGCTGAGCGGGCGGCGCGTCGTCGTTGCCGCCGCAGGCGGTGAGCGCCAGCGTGGCGAGGCAGAGCGCGGCGATCCAGGATTTCTTGGGGTGCATGCCAGGGGCTTTCATCAAGGTCAAACAAAGCCACTGACTTTAGGCGCCCGCCATGGCGGGGCCATGACAGTTGAGCGACACCCCGCGGCGGCCGCCCCCGACAGGCAGGTGGTGTCCCTGTCGCCAGGCGCGCTGGCCGCCTTTTCAGCGCAGGCGTGCCAGCGTGCCGGCCTCGGCTTCGCGCACGGCCGCCTGCGCATCGGCGGGCAGCAGCAGGCGATCGCGCTCCAGCCGCCAGGCG
>NZ_BAAJYT010000258.1:0-4881 GCF_057541515.1 Acidovorax sp. KNOB132 | reverse complement strand
GCGGCGTGTCATCGTGGGCAGACCTTCACACAGGCTGTGGCATTGAAACGACGGTCATCATATCCCGGCATGCGAAAAGCCCTCCTCGCCGGCTGCCCATCCATGGCAGCAGCAGGAGCAGCGCAGCAGATGCTGAAAGCGGCCCCATTCGCCCATCCATTTTCCGCACCAGCAACGCACTGTTGCAGTGCCGTTCTGCACCGGCACGCCGCCCCTCGCCGTGGGCCGGTGCCGCTGCAGCACGCTTGAATCGGAGCCGCCTGCCTCTGCAGGCAAGCAGCCCGGCTCAGCCCAGCAGCTTGAGCAGCGCGTGCGCCGCCGGCTCGGACGATGCGGGGTTCTGCCCCGTCACCAGCAGGCCGTCGGTCAGCACGAAAGGCGCCCAGTCGGGGCCCTTGGCGTATTGGCCGCCGCGCTCCTTCAGCATGTCCTCCACCAGGAAGGGCACGATCTTGGTGAGTTGCACGCCTTCTTCCTCGGTGTTGGTGAAGCCGGTCACCTTGCGGCCCTGCACGAGCGGCTGGCCGCCCACCGTCTTGGTGTGGCGCAGCACGCCGGGCGCATGGCACACCAGGGCCAGGGGCTTGCGGTCGGCGAACGTGTTCTCGATCAACGCGATGGAATGGGCGTCTTCCGCCAGGTCCCACAGCGGGCCGTGGCCGCCGGGGTAGAACACGGCGTCGAAGTGGTCGGGGTTCATTCCGGACAGGGGCCGCGTGCTGGCCAGGTGCTTCTGCGCCTCGGTATCGGCCTTGAAGCGGCGCGTGGCGTCGGTCTGCGCATCGGGCTCGTCGCTCTTGGGGTCCAGCGGAGGCTGCCCGCCCTGGGGCGAGGCCAGCGTGATCTCGGCGCCTGCGTCCTGGAACACGTAGTAGGGCGCGGCGAACTCTTCGAGCCAGAAGCCCGTCTTCTTGCCGGTGTCGCCCAGCTGGTCGTGGGAGGTGAGGACCATCAGGATTTTCTTTGCCATGGCGGTGCTTTCAAAGGGAGATCAGAAAAAGAGGAGAAGCGCCAGCGAAAGCGCCTGCACCCAGATGGGGCCGGCACCGCCGAATGGAAGGGGGCCCGCAAAGAACGGGCGCGGGCACAGACGGTGGCCTGCCGCCCGTGGCACGCGCTCCAGGGGGCCGCAGGGCCTTGCCGGCTCCGTTCAGAGCGCCGCTTCGAGCACGCGGCGGCTCACCTCGGGCGTCACGTCGCGGTGCTCGCCCAGCCGCACCATGCCGTGCGCCTCCAGTTGCGCCACCAGCGTGGCCACGCTGTCCGCGCCCACGCCGTAGGCCGACAGCCGGGTGGGGATGCCCATGCGCTCGAAGAAATCGCGCGTGGCGGCGATGGCCGCGTCGATGCGCTCGTCCTCGGTGCCGGTGCGGATGCCCCACACGCGCTCGCCGTACTGCAGCAGCTTGGCGCGCTTGGCACCGCGCTGCGCCTGCAGCAGGGACGGCAGCACCACGGCCAGCGTGCGCGCATGGTCGATGCCGTGCAGCGCGGTGATCTCGTGGCCGATCATGTGCGTGGCCCAGTCCTGCGGCACGCCCGCGCCGATCAGGCCGTTGAGTGCCAGCGTGGCCGTCCACATCAGGTTGGCGCGGTCGTCGTACACCGGCTCGGGCGCGGCCAGGATGCGCGGCCCGATCTCGATCAGCGTCTGCAAAATGCCCTCGGCGAAGCGGTCCTGCACCGCGCCGTTGACGGGGTAGGTGAGGTACTGCTCCACCGTGTGCACGAAAGCATCGACCACGCCGTTGGCCAGTTGCTGCGGCGGCAGCGTGTAGGTCTTGGTGGGATCGAGCACCGAGAACACCGGATAGGTGTGCGGGCTGCCGAAGGCCAGCTTGGCGCCCTTGGCGCGGTGCGTGATCACGCCGCCGTTGTTCATCTCCGAGCCCGTGGCGGGCAGGGTCAGCACCGCGCCGAACGGCAGCGCCCGGGCCACGTTGCTGCCGCGCTTTTCCAGGATGGCCCACGGGTCGCCGGCCTCGAACGGCACGGCCGCGGCGATGAACTTCACCGCATCGATCACCGAGCCACCGCCCACGGCGAGCAGGAAGTCGAACCCACCCTCGCGGATCTGCGCCACGGCGTTCATCGAGGTTTCATAGCTCGGATTGGGCTCGATGCCCGCGAACGTGGCGTGCTGCCGGGCCCCCAGCGCCGCCCGCACTTCGGCCAGCGTGCCGGTCTTCTCGGCGCTGGCGCCGCCCACCAGGATCAACACCTTGGCCTGTGCCGGGACCAGCCGGTCCAGGTCGGCGATGCGGCCTTTTCCGAAGGCGATGTGCGTGGGGTTGTGGAAGTCGAAATTCAGCATGGGAGTTTTCTCCGGGTGGGGTTGTCATGCGCAGCGCAATGCGCCTTGCCTCGATGTGAGCAGGCGATGCAAACCCGTCGTGGAACCAGCCCGATGGGTTGCAATTTCCCAGAGATGGGGACGAACCCCGGCTTGTAAAGGCATCCATCGGAATGAGCAGGTTGCTACCGCACCGACTCCGCTCCCGCTCAGGGCCTCAGCCGGTATCGCGAGTGCATGAAAAAAGTGTTGCCGCCCGACGAAGTGAAGGGTTTGAACTCGACGGAGGGCGCTCCCCGTTTGTCGGTGCGCCAACCGTAGAGCCCGGTGGGGCTGGGATCGGGTGGCAGGCTTTCGGTGGCCGCAGCGAAGGCGGCCTCGTAGAACGCCGCATAGCTGGCATGCCATTGCGTATTGGTGGCATCGTTGACCAGCGCCATCACATCATCGATTTGCGATCGCTTTTCGGCATCCAGTTGCGGGTAATGGTCGAACCCCCTGAATTGGACTTGCCCGCCATCGCTGCCGCGCACGATGTCTGCAAGGCTCCCTGCATTCGCTGCCCCGAACTCTTTCGTATTGCCTGAGTTCAGCCGGTTGACGATCACACGGCGCATCAGGCGCATGCCCTGCTGGGCCTGCGCGACATCCTTCACGCCCAGTACCTTCCATCGTTGCGGGGCAGGCGCCTCGGCCAGGAACAGCCGCATCAACAGGCCCGCATCGGAAGCGGCATCCGGCAACACCACCGCCTTTTTGATGTTGACGGTCACCAGGGGCGGAGTAATGGTTAGCACTGGTGCCCCAACTCCCTGCTGCACCTGGATCGCAAGCTTTGCGTTGCCCTCGCGCAGTGCCGTGACCACGAAAGCCCACGAGTCGGCTCGGGCATTGTGGGTGGTGCTCGTGACCTGGAGCAGATTAGGGATGTCGCTCACGGCCACGAGCTTTTGGCGCTTGTCGATGGACTCGAGCTTGACGCGCAGTTGGTTGCCTACCACCAAGGTCAATACGCTGGGCACGGGAGCGTCATACGCAAACTTCAAGAGGGCATTGGGCATCAGGTTTTTGAATAAGAAAAAGCGGCCGGGATCGTCCAGCGCGCCAAAGCGTTCGCGAAATGCGCTACCGCACAACCCCTGCGAAAGGAGGCATCCGGACGGTGACCCCAACGCGCTGGCATTGGTTGACGATGCGGTCCGCCCAGGCACGGGTCACGAGGAAGGTGCTGGTTCCTACCTCGTCCTGAGTGGCCACCACGTCTGTCTTCAGATTGACGGGATTGGAGTTCACCAGCCCTGCCGCCTCGCTGGCGGGATCTTCGCGGGGGCCGCCGGGGTCATTGGTCAAGGTGTAGATCCTCGCCCCCGTGGTCCACACCATCCAGATCGTGTCGCGCTCCGCCGGCTGCGCGGCATCAAGCCGCTCCTGCACGAAGCAAAAACGGTTTTCACGCCGATTCTGGCGAAGCTTGCCCAAAAACGCCTTGAGGGTGTCCGCCGAAGCGATGTGGCCGGACGCCGGTTTCGAAAAAGCAGAATCGGCCGGGACTGGCAATGCACGTTGGGCGGCGGCCTGCGTGGCACCGGCAGCACCGCCTATCAACAAAGCGGCAAAGGTCAGGACGGTCCGGCCGGCGCTAAGCCATTCCCGCGAAGGCATGCAGCCAAAGGGCAGGCGAAATATCGAATGCATGGCAAGTCGGGAAAAACACGAGGGAGCCGTAGTTTAAATCCCGATCTTCAATTCGTTCCGCCTGGCGGGATATGTGCGTTTCGCAGGGGCTCCGCAACCCTTTGCCCTCAATCCAGCTTCACCCCCGCCGCCTTGATGATCTCCCCCCACCGCTTGGCCTCCGCGCGGGCCATCGCGCGGAACTGCTCGGGTGTGCCGGCCAGGGGCTCCATGCCGAAATCCTGCATGCGCTTGACCACCGGCGGGCTGGCCAGGGCCTTGTTGACCTCGGTGTTGAGGCGGGTCACCAGCGCGGGCGGCAGGCCGGCGGGGCCGAGCACGCCCTGGAAGGCATAGACCTCGGTGTTGGGCACGCCGGCCTCGGCCAGGGTGGGCACGTCGGGCAGGCCGGGCACGCGCTTGGCCGAGCCGATGGCGAGCGCCCGCACCTTGCCGGCCTGGATCACCGGCAGGCCGGCGGCCAGGTCGAGGAACATGCAGGGCACCTGCCCGCCCATCACGTCCTGCAGCGCAGGCGCGGCGCCGCGGTAGGGGATGTGGGTCAGGAAGGTCTGCGTGCGGTTCTTGAACATCTCCATCGCCAGGTGGTGCGGCGAGCCGTTGCCCGGCGAGGCGTAGTTGAGCTTGCCCGGATTGGCGCGCGCGTAGGCCAGCAGGTCCTTGACGGTCCTGGCCTCGAAGGCCGGGTGCACCACCAGGGCGAGCGGAAAGCGGCTCAGGCCGGCGATGTAGGTGAAGTCTTTTTCCGGGCTGAACGGCAGCTTGCTGAACAGGTGCTCGTTGTAGGCCAGCAGGGCGTTGTCGGCGGACATGAGCGTGTAGCCGTCGGGCTTGGCGGTGGCGACCATCTGCGCGCCGATGTTGGTGGAAGCGCCGGGCCGGTTGTCCACCAC
>NZ_BAAJYT010000257.1:0-4919 GCF_057541515.1 Acidovorax sp. KNOB132 | reverse complement strand
GGAGGAGGTGGCGGCGGGGGGGGTGGCGGCGGGGGCGGTGGTGGCGGATCGGGGTCGATCAATTGCTTGGGGCCGCACCAGCCGCTGATTTCCGAGTCGCGGACATCCCCGCGTTCCGCATTCCGGCAGACACAGGAGAATTTGTCGGTGGCGATGTCGTATTTGGGCCGGCTTTCGGTCCAGCCCGCCGGGTTGTAGAGGTATTCGGGGTGCTCGTTCGTGGGCCGGTTGCAGATGGGCATGATGCTGGGGCCGAACCCTTCCACGTTCTCGCAAGGATCGGGACCCAGGGAAGGAATCCCTGTACAGAAATTGCGTCCATAGCTCGACCGCGCGCAAAACTGGGTCGGCCCATATCCGGCTGGCAACGCGCCGCACACGCCCGCCACCGTGCTGGACAGCACCGTGTATCGCATCACGGGCGCCAGCGGGGCCTCTACGTCGATGCCATACCCAAACGGCTTGCTTCTGTCGATCCCCCCTGCCTCTGCCACGCCCCAATAACCCATGGCCTGCAATGCGATGCAGGCGGCCCAGACAACCCTCATGAATCCCTCTCCCGTTTGATCTTGAGTTACGCATTTTATCGACTGCGCAGAAACCCGAACATCGAGATACAGGGAGTTACATTACCCGCGACCCGCCCTGAAAATGCGCCAGGCCTTGGGTCTTCACGCCTTCAGATAATCCGACTTCCCGCCCAGCCACCGCATCACATGCCGCTCGGCCAGGGCGGGAAACCGGTCGAGCATGTGCGGTGCAAGCTCCCTCGCCCACTCCAGCAGCACGGTGTCGGTGGCCAGGTCGGCAAAGCGCAGCAGCGGCGCGCCGGACTGGCGGGCGCCCAGGAATTCGCCCGGGCCGCGGATGTCCAGGTCGCGCCGGGCGATCTCGAAGCCGTCGTTGGTCTCGGCCATGGCCTTGAGGCGTTCGCGGGCGGTCTCGCCCAGCCGGCCGCTGTCGTTGGTGGAATACAGCAGCACGCAGGCCGAGGCTGCCGCGCCCCGCCCCACGCGCCCGCGCAGCTGGTGCAGCTGCGACAGGCCGAACCGTTCGGAATGCTCGATGACCATGAGCGAGGCATTGGGCACATCGACGCCCACCTCGATCACGGTGGTGCTGACCAGCACGCCCATGGCGCCGCTGGTGAAGAGCGCCATGACGGCCTTCTTCTCTGCGCTGGGCATGCGCGAGTGCAGCAGGCCCACCTGCACGGGCGCCTGGCCTGCCGCGATGCCGCCCTGGAGGGCCTCGCTCAGCTCGGCATGGGTGGCGGTGGCGTTGGACAGGTCCAGCGCCTCGCTTTCCTCGATCAGCGGGCACACCCAGTACACCTGCCGGCCCGAGGCGACCTGGGCGGCGATGCGCTCGATGACCTCGTCCTTGCGGCTGTCCGCGATGAGCTTGGTGACGATGGGGGTGCGCCCGGGAGGCAGCTCGTCGATGGTGGAGACGTCCAGGTCGGCGTAGTAGCTCATGGCCAGGGTGCGCGGGATGGGCGTGGCGCTCATCATGAGCATGTGGGGCTCCATGCCCTGCCCTTCGAGCTTTTGCCGCAGCGCCAGGCGCTGCGCCACGCCGAACCGGTGCTGCTCGTCGATCACGGCCAGGGCCAGGCACCGAAAGCGCACCTGCTCCTGGATCACGGCATGGGTGCCGACCACCAGCGCGGCCTCGCCGCTTTCCACCAGGGCCAGCATGGCGGCGCGCTCTTTTTTCTTTTGCCCGCCGACCAGCCAGGCCACGCGCTGGCCACGCGCGGCCAGCAGGGGCTCCAGCCAGCCGACGAGCTTGGCGAAGTGCTGCTCGGCCAGGATTTCGGTGGGGGCCATCAGCGCGCACTGCCAGCCCGCGTCGATGCACACGGCGGCGGCCAGGGCCGCCACCACGGTCTTGCCCGAGCCCACGTCGCCCTGCAGCAGGCGGTGCATGGGCACGGAGCGGCCCAGGTCGCGGGCGATTTCCTCGCCCACGCGGCGCTGGGCGCTCGTGAGGCCGAAGGGCAGCACGGCCAGCAGTTGCTCGGCCAGCGTCAGGCCGCCGTCGCCGGGCGGCGGTGCCTGCAGCACCGGCGCGCACAGCCGGGCCCGTTCGCGCTTGGACTGCTGCTGCGACAGCTGCTGGGCCAGCAGTTCCTCGGCCTTGAGCCGCTGCCAGGCGGGGTGGCTGTGGTCCTCCAGGGTGGCGATGGCCACGTCCGGCGCCGGGTGGTGCAAAAAAGTGAGCGCCTGCCGCAGATTCCACCCCGGCGCCAGGCCGTTTTGGCCATGCACGCGGCCCACCGGCGGCTCCACGCCGGGCGGCAGCGTCTCGGACAGCTCCACGCGCTGCAGGGCGCTCACGATGGCGCGGCGCAGGTAGGCCTGGGGCAGTTGCGCGACGGTCGGGTAGACCGGGGTGAGCGCGGCCGGCAGGTCGCCGCTGGCCGTGCGAAAGGCCGGGTGCAGCATCTGCCGGCCCCAGAAGCCGCCCTTGACCTCGCCCCGGATGCGCAGGCGCGCGCCCACGGCCAGGGTCTTCTGGTGGGAGGGGTAGAAGCTGAAGAACCGCAGTTCGCACGTGCCGGTGCCGTCGTCCACCTGCACCAGCAGCTGGCGGCGGGGGCGCAGCTGCACCTCGCTGGAGACGACGGTGGCCTCGATCTGCACGGTGTCGCCGTCCCGGGCGTTGCGCAGGGGGGTGATGCGGGTTTCGTCCTCGTAGCGCAGGGGCAGGTGCAGGGCCAGGTCGATGTCGCGCACCAGCCCCAGCTTGCGCAGGGCCTTCTGGGCAGGGCTGGGGACGGGCCGGGCCCCGGAGAGGCTGGGGGGCCCCGCACGCCCGGGCACGCCCGCGGAACCGGCGGCGGCAGTGGCGGCGGCGCTACGGTCGGTCATGGGAAGGGGAAGCGGGCGCAAACAATGCGCAACAAGAGGAAACCGGCATGGGCAGAAAAGGCTAACATGCCAGCGCCGTCGTTCGGCGTTTTTTGCGGACGCACCCGCGTTACCCACTGGTCCCATGCTCAAGCGAATCAGCGTCCAACATCTTGCCCTGGGCATGTACCTGCACCAGTTCTGTGGCTCCTGGATGGACCACCCGTTCTGGCGCACCGGCTTCGTGCTCCAGGACCCGGCGGACCTGGCACGCATCCACGGCACCACCATCGCCGAGGTCTGGATCGACGTTTCCAAGGGGCTGGACGTGGCCTCCGATGTGGCCACCACCTCGCCCGAAGAGGCCGAGGCCCGCCTCGATACCGACTTCAGCCAGCTGCAGGAGATGCCGGATCTGAAGATTGCGCCCGCCCCGCCGCCCGCCCCGTCCCAGCGCGTGCGCTCGCTGGCACCGACCAGCATGGCCGAGGAACTGGGCCACGCAGCGTCGATCTGCCACCATGCCCGCCAGGCCGTGTCCTCGATGTTCCACGAGGCCCGCATGGGCCGCGCGGTGGATTCCAGCGACGCGCGCAGCCTGGTGCAGGAAATCTCCGATTCGATCACCCGCCACCCCTCGGCGCTCATCAGCCTGGCGCGGCTGAAGACGGCGGACGACTACACCTACATGCATTCGGTGGCGGTGTGCGCGCTGATGGTGGCCCTGGGGCGCCAGATCGGCCTGGACGCCGCGCGCATCCGCACCTCCGGCCTGGCCGGACTGATGCACGACATCGGCAAGGCGGCCATCCCGCTGGCGGTGCTGAACAAGCCCGGCAAGCTCACCGACGAGGAATTCGACATCGTGCGCAGCCATTCCGAGCACGGCTACCGCATGCTGCTGGAATGCGGGGGCGGTGTGGAGGACGAGGTGCTGGACGCCTGCCTGCACCACCACGAGAAGATGGACGGCTCGGGCTACCCGCACCGCCTGCCGGCCGAGCAGATCAGCCTGACCGCGCGCATGGCCTCGATCTGCGACGTGTACGACGCCGTCACCTCCGACCGGCCCTACAAACGCGGCTGGGACCCGGCCGAATCGCTGCGGCGCATGGCCGAGTGGACCAACGGGCACTTCGACCCCCGCCTGTTCCAGGCCTTCGTGAAGAGCATCGGCATCTACCCCGTGGGCTCGCTCGTGCGGCTGACCTCGGGGCGCATCGGCGTGGTGATGGAGCAGGCCGCCTCGCTGGTGTCCCCGCGCGTGAAGGTGTTCTTCTCCACCAAGTCCGACCTGCGCATTGCGCCCGAGATCATCGACCTGGCCCAGCCCGGCTGCCCGGAGAAGATCGTGGCCCGCGAAGACCCGGACAAATGGCGCTTTCCGGACCTGAACGAGCTGTGGACCGGCATGCCGTCGGTGCCGCGCTGACGCCCCGGCCCTGACGCGACACCGGCCGCCCGCATGCCCCCGCCGCGCGCCAGCAACGATCCCGCGGGTGCCGTGCGCACCTACGCGATGGTGGAGCGCTCCAGCCACCTCGATTTCGACATCCGCGACCAGAGCGGCCGCACGCCGCTCACGCAGCCCCACAAGCACGAGTATTTCCAGATCCAGGTGAACCTGGAAGGCCACACGCAGCACCACATCGGCGGCGTGGCGCGGCCGTTCACCGCGCGCACCCTGAGCTTCGTGCTGCCGCACCGCATGCACCTCGTGCCGCACCCGCCGGGCACGCGCTGGCTGGTGGTGAACTTCAGCCAGCGCTTTCTGTGGCCCGGCCTGGCCGTGGACCCGCTCGACCTGGAAGACGTGCCGCTGGCCCTGGCACCGGAGCTGGCGCCGTTCCAGTTCCAGGAGCACCTGGACTTCACCTTCGACGAAAGCGGCTTCGAGGCCGTGCGGGCGCTGCTGGACACCCTGCAGCGCGAGAACGCGGCGCGGCGCCTGGCCTCGCTGGCGTGCATCCGCGGTGGCCTGCTGCAGCTGCTGGCGCTGACCTGCCAGCGCTGGGAAGGCGAGTTGCGCGCGCTGGCCGCGGCCCAGGCGCAGCGCGGCAGCCG
>NZ_BAAJYT010000256.1:0-4939 GCF_057541515.1 Acidovorax sp. KNOB132 | reverse complement strand
GGCGCTGGTGCTGCGCGCCCGCGCCCGCACGCCCGCGGCCACCACGGCGCGGCTGTCGGAGCTGCAGTCGCGCATCCGCCCGCATTTTCTTTTCAACACGCTCAACAGCGCCATCGCCCTGGTGCGGGCGGAGCCGGCCAAGGCCGAGGCGCTGCTGGAGGATCTGAGCGACCTGTTCCGCCACGCGCTGGTGGACCAGGGCGAGTCGGCCACGCTGGGCGAAGAGATCACCCTGGCGCGCCGCTACCTGGACATCGAGCAGGTGCGCTTCGAGGAACGGCTGCGCGTGCAGTGGTCGCTGGACGCCCGCGCCGACGGCGCCCGCCTGCCCCCGCTGCTGCTGCAGCCGCTGGTGGAAAACGCGGTCAAGCACGGCGTGGAACCGAGCGCCACGGGCGGGCGGCTGCGCATCGTGACCGAGCTGCGCGGCAGCCGCGTGATCGTGGTCATCACCAACACCGTGCCCGCCGCGCCGCAGCGCGAGGGCAGCAGGCCGCGCGGCCACGGCATTGCGCTGGCCAACGTGCGCGACCGCCTGCGGCTGCTGCACGACGTGCAGTGCGAGTTCAGCGCCGGCATGCAAAATGGCCGCTACCAGGTGCGCATTTCGTTGCCCGCGCGGTCCTGACCTTTCCCCTTCGCTTCCTGCCATGCACATCCTGATCGTTGACGACGAAGCCCTGGCCCGCAGCCGCCTGCGCACCCTGCTGGCCGACTGCGACGCGCGGCACACCGCCGCCGAGGCCGCCAACGCCGCCGACGCGCTGGCGCAGCTGCAGCCCTCGGGCGGCCGCGCCTTCGACACCGTGTTGCTGGACATCCACATGCCCGGGCAGGACGGCCTGGCCCTGGCCCATGCCATGCGCACCCTGCCCTATCCGCCGGCCATCGTGTTCGTGACGGCCCATGCGGACCACGCCGTGAGCGCGTTCGAGCTGGACGCGGTGGACTACCTCACCAAGCCCGTGCGGCGCGAGCGGCTGGAAAAAGCCCTGGGCAAGGCCCTGCGCGCCCGGCATCCGGGCGCCACGCCCGCGCCCACGGCGCCCCTTCCCGATGGCGAGACCCTGCTGATCCAGGACCGGGGCCGCACCGAGCGCGTGCCGCTGGCCGAAGTGCTGTACTTCAAGGCCGAGCAGAAGTACCTGACGGTGCGCACCGCCGTGCGCAGCTACATCCTGGACGGCTCGCTGAGCGAGCTGGAGGCGCGCCACGGCGACCGCTTTCTGCGCATCCACCGCAACGCGCTGGTGGCCCGCCGCGCGGTGCGGGCGCTGGAAAAGCACTACGACCCCGAGGAGGGCGAAGGCTGGGCCGTGCGGCTGCACGGCCTGACCGAATTGCTGGCCGTGTCGCGCCGGCAGGTGGCGGCAGTGCGCGAAGAGCTGGCCGGCTGAAGACCGAGGGTGTTTTGGGCCACCAGCACAGTCAAACCGCCGGCATACCGCTATTATTTTAATAGCAAACCCGGACCCTGACGCGCCGCCGCACCGGGGCCCCACAGCCGGTCAGTGCGCGTGGGCCATGCCGCTCACCAGCGTGACCACCGTCATCCCCGCCACCAGCCAGGCGATCTGCGCCACCGTCTGGCCCGCGCTCAGGCGCTTTTGCAGCTGCGGGATCAGGTCGGCCAGCGCCACGTAAATGAAGCTGCTGGAGGCGATGGCCAGGAAGTAAGGCAGCCAGTCCTGCAGCTCGCCGACCAGGAAGTACCCCACTACCCCGCCCAGGGCGGTCACCGCGCCGGCCAGCGATACCTTCAGCAGCGCCATGCGGCGGTTGGCGCTGGCCTGGCGCAGCACCACCAGGTCGCCCATGTGGTGCGGCACCTCGTGCGCCAGCACCGACAGCGCCGCCACCACGCCCAGGCGCAGGTCGGCCATGAAAGCCGAGGCGATCAGGATGCCGTCGCCGAAGCAGTGCACGCTGTCGCCCGTGAGCAGCGCCCAGCCGCCGCCACCGCGGCGCGCTTCGCCTTCGCCGTGGGCGTGCGCATCACCGTTGGCGTGGTCATGGGCGTGGCCGTGCCCCTGCGTATGGCCATGGGTATGGCCATGGGTATGCCCGTGCGAATGCGCATGGCCGTGTCCGTGTCCGTGCTCGTGCCCGTGGTGCCACAGCTCGGCCTTGTCGAGCAGAAAGAAGAACACCAGCCCCACCAGCAGCGTGGCGAACAGGTCGTGCGCGCCGGCCTGGCTTTCGAACGCCTCGGGCAGCAGGTGCATGAAGGCCGTGGCCAGCAGCGCGCCGGCCGCCAGGCTCAGCAGGTGCTGCGGCCCCACGCCGCGCCGGCCGTCGCCCAGCCCCGCGCGCATCAACAGGGCGGCCACCCACACGCTGCCGATGCCGGCCGCCAACGTGGCCAGGATGATTGCTACCAAAGTCATGGCTTCTCGTGCTTTCCCTGCAAGGCCTGTCGGCCTTTTGTATCGAATCGATTCGGCGCGCCCGGCGCGCAAAAAAAGCCCCGAAGGGCTTTGGCGGGACCGCTGGGGCAGGAACGCCGCCGGCGATGGTCTCTCAGGCAACGCCGTGTGTCTTGAACCACTGCAGCGCCCGCTTCCATCCGTCCTCGGCCGCTTCCTTTCGGAAGCTGGGCCGGTAGTCGGCATGGAAGGCATGGGGCGCGTCGGGGTACACGACGAACTGCGACGCCTTGGCGGCGGCGGAGCCGGTCTGGAGAGCCGCTTTCATCTTATCAATCGTGTCAAGGGGGATGCCGCTGTCTTTTTCGCCGTACAGGCCCAGCACCGGCGCCTTGAGGATCGGGGCGATGTCCACCGGGTGCTTGGGCGTGAGCTCGCTGGCCTGCCCCACCAGCCGGCCGTACCAGGCCACGCCCGCCTTGACGGGGCCGTGGGCGGCGTACAGCCAGGTGATGCGGCCACCCCAGCAAAAACCGGTGATGCCGACCTTCTTCAGGTCGCCGCCGTTCTCGCCCGCCCACTTCACGGTGCCGTCCAGATCGGCCAGCACCTGCGCGTCGGGCACCTTGGAGACCAGCTCGCTCATCAGCTTGGCGGCTTCGGTGTACTGGAGCGGATCGCCCTGGCGGGCATACAGCTCGGGGGCGATGGCCAGGTAGCCGGCCTTGGCGAAACGGCGGCAGGTGTCGGCGATGTATTCATGCACGCCGAAGATCTCCTGGATCACCAGCACCACCGGCAGGTCGGTCTTGCCGGCGGGCGCGGCCCGGTAGGCGGGCACCTTGAAGCCGTTGACCTCGATGCTGACCTTGCCCGCCGTGAGCCCGTCCGCGGGCGTCTGGATCGCGGTCTGCGCCATCACGGGCATGGCCGCGGCGGCATAGCCCACGCCGAAACCGGCACCCAGGGCGACGCGCATCGCGGTTCGGCGGGTGGCTCCCGCCTCGGTGCTCTGGCCCGGCAAGAGGGCGTCGAAATCGGTCTTGAGGTCATCACGCAGCATGGTCTGGCTCCTGGTTGGGTGAAAGGATCGGCAGCGCAAGAGTCTAGGGCCTGCGGCGCGCGGCGGCATGACCCGCAGGGCTGAACGGGTTTGCCGCCGTTCGCCCAGGGCCGGTGCAGCAAAGGTGCAGTGATGGCGCGGCTCTTATTTCTGTCTTGACAGAAATAAAAGAAAAACTAAACTGCCCCCATGCAACTGACCGACATCGCCCAACGCTTCGTGGTCCATTGGGGAGAGATGGGGACCGCCTGGGGCGTGAACCGCACCGTGGCCCAGATCCACGCGCTGCTCTTCTTCCATGGCCGCCCGCTGCATGCCGAGGAAATCTGCGAGACGCTGGGCGTGGCCCGTTCCAACGCCAGCAACAGCCTCAAGGAGTTGCTCAACTGGAACTTGATCCGCACCACCCACGTGCTGGGCGACCGGCGCGACTATTTCGAAACCTCCACCGACGTGTGGGAGCTGTTTCGCACCGTGGTGCGCGAACGCAAGGAGCGCGAGTTCGACCCCACCGTGCGCATGCTGCGCGAACTGGTGGCCCGCCCCGACTTCGCCAGCGAAACCGCCGATGCCCAGGACCGCGTGCGCGAGACGCTGCACCTCATGGATTCGCTGGGGGTGTGGGCCGACGAAATGCTGCGCCTGTCCCCCGCCACGCTCGACAAGGTGCTGCGCCTGGGGGCCAGCGTGCAGAAGTTCGTGCGCGGCGGAGCGGCCGACAAGGCATCCCCGGGCTAGGCCTTTTTTTGCCCTGATTTTTCTGTTTTGAATGAAATTTCGGAAGGATTGAACATGAATGCCGCAGCCACCCCCAACCCCGCCATCTATCCCCTCACCCTCTACTTCGACTCGCGCTGCCGCCTGTGCGCCGCCGAGATGGGCAACCTGATGCTGCGCAATACCGGCGGCCTGCTGCGCTTTGCCGACGTGTGGGCGCCGGACTTCGAAGGCCCACCGGCAGGCACCACCCGGGACGACCTGCTCACCCTGATCCATGCGCGCCAGGCCGACGGCCGGCTGCTGCGCGGCGTCGCGGTGTTCCGCGCGGCCTACGAGGCCGTGGGTTTGGGCTGGCTGACCGCCGCCACCCGCTGGCCGGTCATCGGGCCGCTGGCCGACCGGGTGTACCCGGTGCTGGCACGCAACCGCTACCGCCTGCCGCAGTGGCTGGTGCACGGCCTGTTCGAGAAGGCCAGCGGCGCGGCCGCCCGCCGGGCCGCTACCCGCCGCTGCGGGCCGGGCGACGACCAGTGCCGGCTCTGACGACGCCCCTTACACCTTTCACGGAGCAGTTCCATGCACATCCTTCTCACCGGTTCCACCGGATTCATCGGCCGCGCGGTGCAACGCGCGCTCGAACGTGCGGGCCACACCGTGCACGGCGGCGTCTCGCCGCGCCGCGCGGCAGGCCGCCCCGGCCAGGTCGCCATGGATTTCGCGCACGACACGGCGCCCGCCGCATGGCTGCCGCGCCTGGCAGGCATCGACGCGGTGGTGAATGCCGTCGGCG
>NZ_BAAJYT010000255.1:0-4948 GCF_057541515.1 Acidovorax sp. KNOB132 | reverse complement strand
GGACCGGGTGCTGGGCGGGGGCATCGTGGAGGGCGGCGTGGTGCTGATCGGCGGCGACCCGGGCATCGGCAAATCCACGCTGCTGTTGCAGGCGCTGGATGCGCTGCAGCGCGTGGGCCTGCCCACGCTGTACGTGACGGGCGAGGAAAGCGGCGCGCAGGTGGCGCTGCGCTCGCGCCGCCTGGGCCTGGACCACAGCCAGGTGAACGTGCTGGCCGAGATCCAGCTGGAAAAAATCCTCGCCACCATCGATGCCACCCAGCCCGCCGTGGCGGTGATCGACTCGATCCAGACGGTGTACTCCGACCAGCTCACGAGCGCCCCCGGGTCGGTGGCTCAGGTGCGCGAGTGCGCGGCGCACCTCACGCGGGCGGCCAAGGCCTCGGGCGTGACCATCATCCTCGTGGGCCACGTCACCAAGGAGGGGGCGCTCGCCGGCCCGCGCGTGCTGGAGCACATGGTCGATACGGTGCTGTACTTCGAAGGCGACACGCACAGCCAGTTCCGCCTGGTGCGCGCCATCAAGAACCGCTTCGGCGCGGTCAACGAGATCGGCGTGTTCGCCATGACGGAAAAGGGCCTCAAGGGCGTGACCAACCCGAGTGCCATCTTCCTGAGCCAGCACAGCGAGCCCGTGCCCGGCAGCTGCGTGCTGGTCACGCTGGAGGGCACGCGGCCCATGCTGGTGGAGATCCAGGCGCTGGTGGACGAGGGCGGCCCCAGTCCGCGCCGGCTGTCGGTGGGGCTGGACCGCGACCGCCTGGCCATGCTGCTGGCGGTGCTGCACCGGCATGCCGGCGTGGCCTGCATGGACCAGGACGTGTTCGTCAACGCCGTGGGCGGCGTGCGCATCAGCGAGCCCGCGGCCGACCTGGCGGTGATGCTGTCCATCACCTCCAGCCTGCGCGGCAAAGCACTTCCCCGCGGGTTCATCGCCTTCGGCGAAGTGGGGCTGGCCGGCGAGGTGCGCCCGGCCCCGCGCGGGCAGGAGCGGCTCAAGGAGGCGGCCAAGCTGGGCTTCAGCGTGGCCGTGGTGCCCAAGGCCAATGCGCCCAAGAAGCCCATCGAGGGCATCACCATCCATGCGGTGGAGCGGGTGGAGGAGGCGATGGAGGTGGTGCGCGGCATGGGCTGAAGGCCGCCCGCCGGGCGGCGATGCCGCGCCTACGCACCATCCACACCCGGCCCCGGCGGCCGCCATAGGACAATCTCGCCCCATGAATCTGCGCAACCTCTTCATTCCCGTCGGCATCGCGGTGCTGGTCTTCGCGGCCCACCGCTCCTATGGCTGGCAGGGCGTCATGGCGGTCGGGGGCGGGCTCGTGATGTGGGCGCTGCTGCATTTCACCCGGCTCATGAACGTCATGCGCAAGGCGGCCGACCGGCCCATCGGCCATGTGGGCAGCGCCGTCATGCTCAATGCCAAGCTGCGCAAGGGGGTCAATCTCATGCACGTGGTGGCCATGACGCGTTCGCTGGGCGAGCCGCTGTCGGCCGACGGCGAGGAGCCCGAGCGCTACCGCTGGACCGACGGCACGCAGTCGCACGTGACGTGCGAATTCCGGGCCGGCAAGCTGGTGGAATGGGCGCTCGTGCGGCCCGTGCCGCAGGAGGATGCGCCCCAGGCGCCGGCGGATGTGGCGGCCCCTGCCCGCGCAGACTCGTAAAATCGCGGGTTTTGCGACTTCCAGCAATTCCAAAGGAACCCCATGAGTCCCGTAGCTCCCTCGATGGCCGACCGTGACGGCAAGATATGGATGGACGGCCAGATGGTCGATTGGCGCGACGCCAAGATCCATGTGCTGACCCACACGCTGCACTACGGCTGCGGCGCCTTCGAAGGCGTGCGTGCCTACAAGACGGCCGACGGCACGGCGATCTTCCGCCTCGAGGAGCACACCGAGCGCCTGTTCAACAGCGCCAAGATCCTGCGCATGACCATTCCGTTCACCCGCGACGAGGTGAACGAGGCCCAGAAGGCCGTGGTGCGCGAGAACCAGCTCGAATCGTGCTACCTGCGCCCGCTGACCTGGATCGGCTCGCAGAAGCTGGGCGTGTCCCCCAAGGGCAACCAGATCCACCTGATGGTGGCGGCCTGGGCCTGGGGCGCCTACCTGGGCGAAGAGGGCATGAAGCGCGGCATCCGCGTCAAGACCAGCAGCTACACGCGCCACCACGTCAACATCACCATGACGCAGGCCAAGGCGGTGAGCAACTACACCAACTCGATCCTGGCCAACATGGAGGCCCTGGACGACGGCTACGACGAGGCCCTGCTGCTGGACGCCTCCGGCTTCGTGTCCGAGGGCGCGGGCGAGAACGTCTTCATCATCAAGAACGGCGTGGTGTACACGCCCGACCTGTCGGCCGGCGCGCTCAACGGCATCACGCGCAACACCATCGTCCACATCTGCAAGGACCTGGGCCTGGAGCTGGTGCAAAAGCGCATCACCCGCGACGAGGTGTACATCGCCGACGAGGCCTTCTTCACCGGCACCGCCGCCGAAGTGACGCCCATCCGCGAACTCGACCGCCTCGCCATCGGCGGCGGCTCGCGCGGCCCGATCACCGAAAAGATCCAGAGCGCCTTCTTCGACATCGTGAACGGCCGCAACCCCCAATACGCCCACTGGCTCACCAAGGTCTGAAGAACATGTCGCAAGCCATCGTCGAACTGGTCGCCAAAGACCTCAACCCCCAGGGCGGCGTCTTCTGCCCCAGCCCCAAGGCGGACATGAAGATCTGGAACACCCACCCCAAGGTGTACCTGGACGTCGCCCACACGGGCGAGGCCAAGTGCCCCTACTGCGGCACGGTGTACCGCCTGAAGGCGGGAGAACGCGTCCATTCCGGCCACTGATTGATGCCGGCTGAACGCGGCAGCGCGGCCCGCCCCACGCTCACGGTGGCGGTGCTGACGCTGAACGAGGGCCACCGCATCGAGGCCTGTCTGGCGAGCGCCTCGTTCGCCGACCAGATCGTGGTGGTGGACAGCGGCAGCACGGACGACACCGTGGCCGTGGCGCGGCGCCTGGGTGCCCAGGTGCATGTGTATCCCGACTGGCAGGGCTTTGCCGTGCAGCGCAACCGCCTGCTGGCGCATGCCACGGGCGACTACGTTTTCTTTCTCGACGCCGACGAGGTGATGGGCCCCGACTTCCGCGAGGAGCTGCAGGCCATCGTGCGCTCGGGCGAGCGCGCGGTGTGGAAGATCCGCTGGCGCATGGTGGCCTTCGGCCACGAGTTGCGCTACCTGCGCACCACCTCGACCGTGGAGCGCCTGTTCCGGCGCGACATGCTGCGCGAGTACATGGGCGTGGTCCACGAGGAGGCCGTGCTCACCGAGCCCGGCGTGCCGCGCCACGTGATGCGCGCGCGGCTGCTGCACCACTCGCGCGAGACCGTGCGCGGCAGCCTGGAAAAGCTCACGCAGTACGCCATGCTGGGCGCCGCCAAGCGCGCGGCGGCCGGCAAGCGCGGCGGCGTGGGGCGCGGGCTGGCCTCGGGCGCGAGCATGTTCGTGCGGCTGTACGTGCTGCGGCTCGGTTTCCTGTGCGGCGGTGCCGGTTTCCTTTACTGCCTGTTCGTGGCCCTGGAAGCGTTCTTCCGGTATGCCGCGCTGGAGTACGACAGCGACCGCCTGAGCGAGAGCGTGCGCCGGTGAAACCTTCGGATGTCTTCGCACGCCTGTCCGGCGTGGCGGCTTTCATGGTGCCCGGCCTGGCCCTGTGGCTGCGCTCGGGCTATTCGTGGGGCGCGGTGGTCCTGCTGCTGTGCAGCCTGGCCACGGCCGGCGTGTGGCTGCGCCGGCCCCCGGGCCGCGAGGCCTGGTGGCTGTTCGCCTCCATCGTCGCCATGGGCTTCGTGTGGGCCCTCGATTTCGACCCGGCCCAGGGCGGCTGGTCCAACCTGGACCGGCCGTCCAAATACCTGCTGGCACTGCCCTGCCTGTTCTACCTGCTGGCCTACCCGCCGCGTGCGGTCTGGCTGTGGTGGGGCCTCGCCGTGGGGGCGTGCGGCGCGGGGCTCATCGGCATCTACCAGACCGGCGTGCTGCACCTGCTGCGCGCCAACGGCTACACCAATGCGATCCAGTTCGGCGGCCTGAGCCTGCTGCTGGGCCTGATGTGTTCGGCGGCCCTGCTCGTGCAGTGGGGCCGCTGGGCACCCTGGCAGCGCGTGGGCTGGGTGGTGTGCATCCTGCTGGGCTTCGAGGGCTCGCTGCTGTCGGAGTCGCGCGGGGGCTGGCTCGTGCTGCCGCTGGCGCTGCCCGTGTGCGCGTGGCTGCAGGCCCGCTGCGGCCAGCGCCGGCTGGCGATGGTCGGGGCGGCGCTGATCCTGGCCGGCATGGCGGGCCTCATGGCGCTCAAGGCGCACGACGTGCGCTCCCGCGTGGACGAGGCGCGCCAGGAGATCACCCAGTACGAATCCAAGGGCGATGCGGCCAGCTCGGTCGGGCAGCGGCTCGCGCACTGGAAACTGGCCTGGTCCATGGGCCTGGACCGGCCGCTCACCGGCTGGGGCCGCTACGGCTACGAGGCCGAGAAGCAGCGGCGCGTGGCCGCGGGGCAGGCCCATCCGTTCGTGCTGCGGTTCAGCCATGCGCACAACGAGGTGCTGGACATCTTCGCCAAGCGCGGCCTGCCCGGCGTGGCGGTGCTGCTGCTGTTCTATGCGGTGCCGCTCGCGCTTTTCTGGCCGACGCGCCGGCGCGTCTGCCGGACCACGGAGCACGGCACCATGGACCCCCAGGTGCTGTGCCTGCGCATGGTGGGCGTGCTGCTGCCCATCGCCTACATTGGCTTCGGGCTCACGCAGGTGTTCCTGGGCCACAACAGCGGCACCATGTTCTACCTGTTCATGTGCATGCTGGTGCTGGCCATCCTGCAGGGCCGCGAGCGCGATGCGCTGCGGCGGCGGGCGGCGCCGGCCGCCGTGCCGCAGGGCC
>NZ_BAAJYT010000254.1:0-4966 GCF_057541515.1 Acidovorax sp. KNOB132 | reverse complement strand
CTGCCGCTGCTGGGCTGGCGCGAATGGGCCTGGCAGCCGCCGGCCAGCGCGGCGGCAGGGCTGGCGTTCGTGCTCTCGGCCGGCCTGGCGGTGCTGCAGTCCACCGCGCTGGTGATGCTGCTGAACGTGGCGGCCACGGCAGCGCTCAACGAGCGCGGCATCAACGCGCTGGCCGTGCCGGCGGTGGTGGTGCTGTCGGGCAACCTGCTGCCGCTGCCCCTGCTGCCCGATGCGTGGCAGTGGGCGCTGATCGCGCAGCCGCTGGCGGGGTTGCTGGACATTCCGTCGCGCATCCATTCCGGGCACTGGGCCGGCTGGCAGGCCGTGGGCGGGCTGGCCCTTCAGGCCTTCTGGATCGCCGTGCTGGTGGCGCTGGGCCGGCTGGCGATGCGGCGCACGCTGCGCCACCTCGAAATCCAGGGCGGCTGAGATGGGATCGTTCGCGCTCTTCATCCGCCTGGCAGGCGCCTCGCTGCATGCACAGGCGCGCTACCCCGCGTCCGCCATGCTGATGACCCTGGGGCAGTTCCTCGCCACGGGCATCGAGGTGGTCGCGGTGTGGGCGCTGTTCCACCGCTTCGGCAGCGTGCAGGGCTGGAGCCTGGGCGAAGTGGCGCTGTTCTACGGCCTGGTGAACTGCATGTTCGCGGTGGCGGACGCGCTGGGGCGCGGCTTCGACGTGCTGGGCACCGAGTTCCTGCGCACGGGCGCGTTCGACCGGCTGCTGCTGCGCCCGCGGCCGCTCGCGCTGCAGCTCATGGGCCACGACCTGCGCCTGAGCCGGCTGGGGCGGCTGATGCAGGGGCTGATGGTGGTGGCGTTCGCCACCGCGCAGGCGCCGATCGACTGGACGCCGGCCACCCTCGCGCTGGCGGCATGGGCGGTGGCCGGGGGCGTGGCCCTCTTCCTGGGCATCCTGGTGCTGCAGGGCACCCTGGCGTTCTGGACCGTGGAGAGCCTGGAGATCGCCAACGTGCTCACCTACGGCGGCGTGCAGGCGGCGCAGTACCCGCTGGCGCTCTATGCGCAGTGGTTCCGCCGGCTGCTGACCTTCGCCGTGCCGCTGGCCTGCGTGGCGTATTACCCGGGCCTGGCGATCCTGTCGCACCCCGACCCGCTGGGCGCGCCCGCCTGGGTCGGCTGGGTGTCGCCCGCCGCCGGCTTCGCCTTCCTGGCCGCCGCCTTCGGGGCCTGGCGCCTGGGCCTGCGGCACTACGCCTCTACCGGCAGCTGATCCCTTCGAACCCGACCTGGCAAATAGAGACTTGACATTGTTTGTCTAGTCAATTATTGTTCAGGCCATGATCGACGCCCAAAAAACCGATGCCAGCCGCCTGCCGCCCGCCCCGCTCACCGTGGCGGGCATTCCGTTTCTGGTGGAAGAAAGCATCGGCTACCAGATGCGCCGCATCGTGTGCATCGTCGCCAGCGAGATCGAGCGCCGCATGGAGCCCCTGGGCCTGACCGATGCGCAATGGAAGCCGCTGCTGCGCCTGTACCTGAACCACGAGAACACGGTCGCGGGCCTGGCGCGCCTGTGCCAGCTCGACGCCGGCGGCATGACCCGCCTGCTCGACCGGCTGGAGGCCAAGGGCCTGTGCTCCCGCACGCGCTCGGTGGAAGACCGCCGGGTCGTGCACATCGAACTCACGCCCGAAGGGCATGCGGCGGCCGCGCAGATCCCCGCGATCCTGACGGAGCTGCAGCAGGTGTGCGCCCAGGGTTTCCAGCCGGCCGAGTACCACCAGTTGCAGGATTTCCTCAAGCGCATCCACGGCAACCTGCAGACGCTGGGGGCGGCGGCCGACACCGCTGCGCCCCGCCCATCCTGAGAGTCAGTCCACCATGAACGCCACTTTTCCCTCCACGCCCGCCGCAGCCGATGCGGCCTCGGCCCGCGACACCGCGCGCCCGACACCCCCAGCCCGCTGCGCGGCGCGCTGCAGTATTTCGCCACGCTGGCCATCGCGCTGGCGGCCCTGCCGGGCCTCACGGCCTGCGCCGACATGTCCGGCATCGCGCCCCATGCGCAGATGCGCGACGCCGCCTCGCTCGGCCTCGCGGCGCCAGCCGCCGGTGCCGGCGCGGTGGCGCAGAAGTCCTTCGCCGAAGCCACGCTGCCCACGGACTGGTGGCTGGGCTTCGGCGACGGCCAGCTCGATGCGCTCATCGACCGCGCCCTGGCCACCAACCCCAACCTGAAGCTCACCGAGGCGCGCATCGCCCGCGCCCAGGCCTTCATCGAGACCGCCCGCGCGGCCGACGGCCCGCAGCTCAACGGCAGCCTGGACGTGAACCGGCAGCTCTACAGCGCCAACGGCCCCTACCCGCCGCCGCTGGCCGGCAGCGTACTCAACAGCGGCACGGCGCGCCTGTCGGGCAGCTGGGAGATCGACTTCTTCGGCAAGAACCGCGCCGCGCTCGAATCCGCCCTGGGCAGCGCCAATGCCGCGCAGGCCGATGCCCAGGCCGCGCGGCTGCTGCTGGCCAGCAACGTGGCCCGCAGCTACTTCCAGCTGGCGCGCCTGAAGGCCCAATTGGGTGTGGCCGAACGCACGCTGGCCCAGCGCAACGAAACGCTGCGCCTGGTGCGCGACCGCGTGGATGCGGGCCTGGACACCCAACTGGAGCGGCGCCAGAGCGAAGGCGGCCTGCCCGAGGCGCGCCAGCAGATCGAGGCGATCCAGGAGCAGATCGCCCTCACCCGCAACGCCCTGGGCGCGCTGGTGGGTCAGCCAAATGCCGCGGACGCCCTAGATTTTCCTGCCCTAAATGCTATTAATTCGATAGCAATCCCCAGCACACTGCCGGCCGACCTGCTGGGCCGGCGTCCCGACGTGGCCGCCGCGCGCTGGCGCGTGGAGGCCGCCACCCAGGACGTGGCCGTGGCCAAGGCGCAGTTCTATCCGAACGTGAACCTGACGGCCTTCCTGGGCCTGTCGTCGATCGGGCTGGACCGCTTCGCCGAGGCCGGCAGCAAGGAGTGGGGCATCGGCCCGGCGATCCGCCTGCCGATCTTCGACGCCGGCCGCAACAACGCCAACCTGCGCGTGGCCGAAGTGACGCGCGACACGGCCCTGGCCCAGTACGAAAAATCCATCCAGACCGCGTTCCGCGAAGTGTCCGACGCGCTGGCCGACCGCGCCACGCTGGACGAGCGCCTGGCCGCCCAGCGCTCGCTGCTGGACGCCACCCAGCGCGCGCTGGACCTGTCGGACGCGCGCTACCGGCTGGGGGCCGACAGCTTCCTCACGGTGCTGGACGCGCAGCGCTCGCTGTACGCGGCGCAGCAGACGCAGATCACCCTGCTGCTGGCCGAGCAGACCAACCGGGTCACGCTGTACAAGGTGCTGGGGGGTGGCTGGGCTGCCGACACCCCCACCGCCGCACCCTGAACGGCTCACTTCCCAGAGCCGTTCAAAAGGCCATCGCTCATCCGCAAGCCTGCGGAGTGGGCCGAAAGGGAGGCGGGCAAAGGGCCTGAGCGAGGCCCGCGTGCGCCCGGCCTGCACTACCCGATTGAAGGCAACGCGACAGGCACTTGGTCGCAAAAATGGCTCTCGACCCATTTCAACCCCGAAAAACCCGGATGACAAGTCGCGCGCAGCATGGGTCTTAATCCGGCATTATGGCGGCTTTTTTAGCCTTTATTTTGATAGAAATGATATTTTTCTATCAAAATCAACCTTCCGAACCCGATCGAAGCCACTCTTTGTTGTGATTTGCAGACATAATGCACAAAATCTCACAAATTTTTAAATCACGAGCAAACTGGGCATGTGTCTTATTTCTAGCCAAGGATCTCGTATGAATTCGCTTTCCATTCGCCAAAAGCTTTTGAGTGTCATCGCTGCGGTGCTGCTCGCGTTCTCTGGCCTCAGCGTGTTCCAACTGGTCAAGATGTCTGACATCACCCAGGGGCTGAATCAGCTTTATCAGAAAGATTTCACCAACTCCTATTACGTGAGCGAACTCGACGGGCTGCTCACCCGGGTGGACATCAACATCCTGCGCATGATCGCCATCGGCGATCCAGCCCTCATCAAAACGTGGAAGGCCGAGAACACCGAACGTTTCGCCAAGGCCGATCAGCTCATCGCCAAACTGGCCAACAACATCGATGACCAGGGCAAGCCGCTCGCCGCCGACCTGCAGTCGGCCTACACCAAGATGCGCGCGGGCATGAACCGCCAGATCGAGCGCATCGAGGCAAACGACATCCCGGGGGGTGCCGAGGTGAACCGGCTGGAGGTGAAGGACAACGCCAACGCCGTCTTCACGACGCTGGACAAGATCGCCACGCGCATCAAGCAAGGCGCTCAGACCCAACTCCAGGAGCAACTGGCGACGGGTGCCAGCACCCGCACGGTGGCACTGGTGGCGCTGGTGCTGATCTCCTTGCTGGGTGTTGCCGGCAGCCTGTTGGTGGTGCGCAACCTGCTGCGCCAGCTCGGCGGCGAGCCCGCCTACGCCGTCAACGTGGCGCGCGAGGTGGCCAAGGGCAACCTGATGGTGGACATTTCCCTGCGCAACGAAGACAAGGACAGCGTGCTCGCGGCCATGAATGAAATGCGCAACAGCCTGCGCGACATCGTGAGCCGCGTTCGCCAGGGCAGCGACAGCATCTCCACCGGCGCCCGGGAGATCGCCTCCGGCAACGTGGACCTGAGCCACCGCACCGAAGAGCAGGCCAGCAACCTGCAACAGACCGCTGCCTCGATGGAGCAGCTCACCACCACCGTGCGCAGCAGCGCGGACACGGCCCTGCAGGCCACCCAGTTGGCCAACTCCGCCAGCGCCGCCGCGCAGCAGGGGGGCGAGGTCGTGCGCCGGGTGGTGGACACCATGGGCGAGATCAGCGGCAGCTCGCGCAAGATCGCGGACATCATCAGCGTGATCGACTCCATCGCCTTCCAGACCAACATCCTGGCAGCTCAACGCCGCCGTGGAAGCCGCCGCGCGGCGA
>NZ_BAAJYT010000253.1:0-5001 GCF_057541515.1 Acidovorax sp. KNOB132 | reverse complement strand
CGAGACCGCCCTGGCCCTGGTGGTGGAAACCCGGGGCCGAGGCCCGGCCACGCCGGCGGTGTGGGACGCACCCGCACCGCCCGTGGCCGCCGCCAGCGACGACCCGCTGCTGGGATCCGGCCTGCGCGACACGCTGGAAGCCCTGCTGCACGCGGCGGGCGAAGCGCCGGAGCCCGGCCTTCTCAAGGCACGGCTGGAGGGCCTGATCGGCCAGTTCTTCCCGCCGCAGGTCGCCACCCGGGCCCTGGCGCTGGCCCACCGCTACGTGGACTACCGCGTGGCGCTGGGGCGGCTGCAGGCGCCCGCCGATCTGCGCGATCCCCAGGCCCTGCGCCAGGCCCTGGCCGCACGCCAGAAGGTGCGCATGGCCGCCTTCGAGCCGGACGAGTACCAGGCCCTGTTCGCCGCGGATGCACAGATGGACGAATACCTGCTCGCTCGCCTGGAGATCGAGCGCGACCCGTCGCTCACGGCCGACCAGAAAAGCGCGGCCCTGCAGCAGGCCGAAAGCGCCCTCGCCCCCGCGTTGCAGGCGCAGCGCAGCGAAGCGGTGGCGCACGTGGGCCTGGCCCGGCAGACCGCGGACTTCGACGCCCAGGGCATGGACGCCACGGCCCGCTTCAATGTGCGCAGCGCGCAATACGGCAGCGAGGCCGCGCAGCGGCTGGCCCAGGTGGACACGCAGGACCGGCAATGGCAGGGCCGGCTCGACCAGTACCAGGCGGCGATGGGCTCAGGGTCTTCTTCGGCCCGGCTGGCGCAACTGCGGTCGGAGCTGTTCACGCCGCAGGAGCAACTGCGCCTGGAGGGCGCCCTGGCGCTGCGGGCGCTGCCCGCACAGGCTCGCTGACCGCCGGACAACCTTCGGCTGCGGCATTGCGGTCATTCATGCAGGTTTCCTGCAAAACGGGCTCGCCGGGGGCACGATTTCGCCCGAATGCTGAGTCTCTACGGCCTAAAGTGGATGGCAGACATTCATCCACGAACGGAGACGCCAATGAACGCAGCCTTGCCCGAGCAAGCCACGCAACAGACCGCCGCCTGGGAGAACCCCATGGGCACCGACGGTTTCGAATTCATCGAATACGCCGCACCCGATCCGCAGGCCATGGGCAAGGTGTTCGAAGGCATGGGCTTCAAGCCCGTGGCGCGGCACCGCCACAAGAACGTCACCCTGTACCGCCAGGGCGAGATCAACTTCATCATCAATGCCGAGCCCGACAGCTTCGCGCAGCGCTTTGCGCGCATGCACGGCCCCAGCGTCTGCGCCATCGCCTTCCGCGTGCACGATGCCAAGGCCGCCTACGAACGCGCCCTGGGGCTGGGCGCCTGGGGCTATGCCGGCACCGCCGGCCCGGGCGAGCTGAACATTCCCGCCATCAAGGGCATCGGCGACAGCCTGATCTATCTGGTGGACCGCTGGCGCGGCAAGGGCGGCGCGCAGCCCGGCGACATCGGCAACATCGGCTTCTTCGACGTGGACTTCGAACCGCTGCCCGGCGTGTCGGCCGAAGAGGCGCTCAACCCCCACGGCCATGGCCTGACCTACATCGACCACCTGACGCACAACGTGCACCGGGGTCGCATGAACGAATGGGCCGGGTTCTACGAGCGCCTGTTCGGCTTCCGCGAGATCAAGTACTTCGACATCGAAGGCCAGGTCACCGGCGTCAAGAGCAAGGCCATGACCAGCCCCTGCGGCAAGATCCGCATCCCGATCAACGAAGAGGGCAAGGAAAAGGCCGGCCAGATCCAGGAATACCTGGACATGTACAACGGCGAAGGCATCCAGCACATCGCCATGGGCTCGGACGACCTGTACGCCACGGTGGACGCACTGCGCGGCGCCGGCGTGCGCCTGCTGGACACCATCGACACCTACTACGAACTGGTGGACAAGCGGATTCCCGGCCACGGCGAGCCGCTGGCCGAACTGCACAAGCGCAAGATCCTCGTGGACGGAAAGAAGGACGCGCTGCTGCTGCAGATCTTCAGCGAGAACCAGCTCGGCCCCATCTTCTTCGAGTTCATCCAGCGCAAGGGCGACGACGGTTTCGGCAACGGCAACTTCAAGGCGCTGTTCGAGAGCATCGAGCTCGACCAGATGCGCCGCGGCGTGCTGAAGTCGGAATAGCACCGCCTGTAACCGAATGCAGCTTCACGGCGACGCATCTCTATACTGCGGCACGTCTTAGAACCGGAGGAGATACCGTGAAGCTATTGAGTGCCAGTGCCTATCTGGGGGGTGCATTGCTGTGCATGGCAGGACTTGCCGCGCACGCGCAGACCCCTTCCGCGCCGCTGAAGATCATCGTGCCCTACCCTGCGGGCGGGCCGGTCGATGCCTCGGCCCACATCGTTGCCGAAGGCGCCAAGGCGGCGCTGGGCAACGTGGCGGTGGAGAACAAGCCCGGCGCGGGCGGCAACGTCGGCGCCGATCTGGTGGCGAAAGCCCCGGCCGGCGGCAACCTGCTGGTGATGGGCGCAGTGGCCACGCATGCGGTGAACCCCTGGCTGTACAAGAACTTTCCGTACGACCCGATCAAGGACTTCAAGCCGATCGCCCTCGTCGCGCGCACGCCCAACGTGCTGGTGATGAGCGCCGAGCAGGCCAAGAGCCTGAACATCGGCAGCACGACCGACCTGGTGCAGTACCTCAAGAAGCACCCGGACCAACTCAAGTACGGCTCGGGCGGCAACGGCAGCATCGGCCACATCGCGGCCGAGATGTTCAAGTCGCTGACCAACACGCGCATGGCGCACGTTCCGTTCCAGGGTTCGCCCCCGGCGCTCAAGGCGCTGCAGGCCCAGGAAGTGAGCCTGGTGTTCGACAACCTGGCTTCGTCGCTGCCGCTCATCAAGGCGGGCAAGCTGAAGGCGCTGGGCGTGACCTCGCTGGGCCGAGACGACGACCTGCCGGACGTGCGCAGCATCAACGACGAGGTGCAGGGCTTCAACGTGGTGACGTGGTTCGGGCTGTTCGCCCCGGTCGCGCTGCCCGATGCCGACGCCCGCCGCTACGCCATGGCCTTCAGCGCGGGCATGAAGTCGCCGGCCAGCACGGAGCGCTTCAAGAAGATGGGCCTCGACCCCGAGGACCTGACGCTGGAGAGCTTCGGCCAGTTCGTGCGCTCGGAGCACAGCAAGTACGGTTTTCTGATCAAGGCCGCAAAGATCAAGATGGATTAGCCGCGGCCGGGGGCAGGACGCCCGGGGCTGCGGCATGGATACAAAAACCCAAGGAGCCAAGCATGGGACAGCCCCCCGTCGTCTACGGACAATCCGATCGCCCGCCCCGCGGCGACTACGCCCGCGCCAACGCCGACTACACCTGCGCGCAGGACTACGAGGCCTACACCGCGGCCGACCACGACACCTACCGGCGCCTGTACGAACGCCAGTCGGCCCTGCTGCCGGGCCTGGCGAGCGATGCGTTCATCGAGGCCCTGCCCTCGCTCGGCGCGCGCGACCGCATTCCGCGCTTCGAGGAAGTGAACGAGCGCCTGTACAAGGCCACGCGCTGGGAACTGGTGGGCGTGCCGGGGCTGATCCCCGAGGTGCCGTTCTTCACGCTGCTGGCCAACCGCAAGTTCCCGGTGACCGACTGGATCCGCACGCCGCAGGAGTTCGACTACATCGTCGAGCCCGACATCTTCCATGACCTGTTCGGCCATGTGCCGCTGCTGTTCAACCCGGTCTTCGCCGACTACGTGCAGCGCTACGGCCAGGGCGGCCTCAAGGCCCACGGCCTGGGCGCCTGCGAGCTGCTGTCGCGCCTGTACTGGTACACGATCGAGTTCGGCCTGATCCGCCAGGACGATGGCCTGCGGGCCTATGGTGCGGGCATCCTGAGTTCTTCGGGCGAGCTGGCCCATTCGGTGCGCAGCCCCGAGCCGCAGCGCATTCCCCTGCAGCTGGAGCGCACCATGCGCACGCGCTACAAGATCGACACCTACCAGCAGACCTACTTCATCATCGACAGCTTCCAGCAGCTGTTCGACATGACCGCAGCCGACTTCGCCCCGATCTACGAGCGCCTCAAAGGCCAGCCCGAGTTCGCGGCCGACGAGCGCGAGGCCGTGCCGGCCTGACGGCGCGCACCCGGCCGGCCGCCGCTTCTTCGCACGCGGCGGCATGGCTTCGCGCCGGGGGCGGGGCAGCCCCCCGCGACTGCGGATGATCGACTCCGTCATCCGCCGCAAGGTCCAACGGGCGCCCAGCGCGAGGCACATTGGCGGCGGATTCCCCGAGGAATCCATCCATGTCGCGCATTTCTGGCATTTCGTCACCGCTGCGTCCCGCACCGGGCATCGTCGTCGATCCCTCGCCGGGGCTGATGACGCCCGTCGCGCCCGTGCGGCGCAGGCGCCAACCGCCCTCCGCCGAACCAACGCTGCCCGAGCTGGCCCGGCGCCTGTCCTCCGCACCGTCGATGCCACCGCGTGCGCCCCTGCACGTGGTGCGGCATTCGCTGCTGCCGCCGCAGTTCCAGTCGCCCCAGCGGCCCGGCACCGAGCCGCCCGAGACCTACCAGCGCCATTCGAAGCTGCCGCCGCAATACCAGTCGCCGCTGCGCCAGAGCTTTCTGCCGCCCCAGGCGTACCAGTCGCACTCGGCGATGAACACGTTCCAGTCGCCCTATGCGCCCGCGCCGCAAGGGGCGTTCGGCAGCTCGGTGCTTCCCCCGGCCCCAGCGCCGCAGGACCCCGCCCGGCCGGAGGCTGCCGCACAGCGGCCCCCCGCGGGCGTCGGTGCTGCCGCAGGTGCGCCCCTCCATCCTGCAGGGCGCCAGCCCGCGTCCGCAGGCGCCCCGCCCTTCGGTCCTGCCCCAAAGACCGTCCTTCCAGAGCAGCGGCAGCAGCGCCGCCAGCGGCGCGGCCTCCGCCCAGGCGCCCATGGAAACGCGGTACTCGGTGCTGCCGGCCAGGCTGCAGGCGGCGTCGGCGGCCTTCCAGTCCGTGGCCCACGCCGCCGTGGCCATCGGCCTGGAAAGCGCCAACA
>NZ_BAAJYT010000252.1:0-5064 GCF_057541515.1 Acidovorax sp. KNOB132 | reverse complement strand
CTCCAGCACAATCAGTACTAGGGCATGTTGCTATTAAAAATATAGCAAATGCCTGGTGCGGCCAGATGGCGGGCGGGTGTGCCTGCCGCCCCAGGGCCGCAGATGCCTACCGCGCGTAATTGAGCGGCAGCGCCGTGGTGAACTTGATCTCTTCCATCGCGAAGCTGGAGCTGATGTCGCACAGGTGGTTGCTGGCGATCAGCTTCTTGTAGACCCGGTCGTAGGCCGCGATGTCGGGCACCACCACGCGCAGCAGGTAGTCGATCTCGCCGCTCATGCGATAGAACTCGACGACCTCCGGCATGACCTGGATGGTGGCCTTGAACTTGTCGAACCACTCCTGCGTGTGGGTGCTGGTGCGCACCGACACGAACACCGTCACGCCGACGTTGACCTTCTGCGCGTCCACCAGCGCCACGCTCTTCTTGATGACGCCGCTCTCCTTGAGTCGCTGGACCCGGCGCCAGCACGGCGTGGTCGAGAGCCCCACCTTGGCGGCGATCTCGGCCCCTTGCTGGTCCGCGTCTTCCTGCAACAGATCCAGGATCTTTTGGTCAATGGCGTCTAGTTTCACGTTGGGCTCGGCTGGAAATTCGTAGGAAGGAAGGGAGTCGCCTTGGCCGGCGAGCGGTGGCGTCGGGGCCTGGGCCAGGCGCCTTCGATTCCGCCACGCGGATTTTGCATCGACTGAATGGTCACCGCGTGCCTGAAGGCCCGGACGCACCCCTCGAACCCGGCCGTACTCGGCCCTTTCAGAGGGGCGGGGTTTTTCAGCGCCGCTCAAGCGTCAGGAAAGTGTAAGGCAGGCCGCCCGCACTCCGATGGCTTTCGCGGGCGGTTTCCACCCATTCGGGGCCCAGTTCGGGCGCATAGGCATCGCCTTCGAACGCCTGCCCGATCTCGGTGGCCTCGATGCGCATGGCCAGCGGCAGGGCCTGCGCGTACAGCTGCGCGCCGCCGATCACCCAGGTGGTGGGGCCCTCGGCCTCGGCCATCCGAAGGGCCTCGGGCAGGCCCGCGGCGCGGCGGGCGCCTTCGGCCTGCCAATCCGGCTGGCGCGTCACCACGATGTTGGCGCGTCCCGGCAACGGCCGAAAGCGCGGCGGCAGCGAATCCCAGGTCTTGCGGCCCATCACCACGGGGCAGCCGTTGGTCAGCCGGCGAAAGTGCGACAGGTCTTCCGGCAGGTGCCAGGGCATGGTGCCGTCCTTGCCGATCACGCCGTTGGCGGCGCGCGCATAAATCAGGTGCAGGGCCATGGGAGAGGGCTTTCGCAAAGACGGGAAGAGGGGGACGCCGCGCTCAGAAATGCAGGAACGCCATGGTGCCGACGCCCAGGCCGATGGCGGCCACGCCGTACATGCCGTATTCCAGCCACTTCTTGCGCGTGAGCAGCGCGATGGCCGCCAGGGCAATGGCCACCTGCAGCGCGGTGGTGGCCTGGGCCCAGCGGTGGTGCTGGTGCATCTGGGCCTCGCTCTGGTGGTCGAAGTCGAGCGACTCGCGCTCCAGCTTCTCGGCCTGCGTCTTGATCTCGTTCTTCTCGGCCTCGTAGCGGTCCAGCTTGGTCTGGTAGCTGCCCTTGCGGTCCTCGGGCGCCAGGTCGCGGGCCATTTCGGTCAGCGACTGCTTGGTGCTCTTGGACTGGAAGTAATTCCACTGGTTGGAGGCCTCCGTTTTGCGGATGGCCGCGTCGTTCTTCAGCAGCCCGGCATTGGCCTGCGTGGCCCCGCCCATGTACGAAAAGATGGCGCCCACCGTCGCCACGATCGCGGTGAACATGGCGATCTTGCTGGTGGACGATCCGCCGCCCTCGTGCGCGTGGGCCTCGTGGGGGCCGTGGCCCTGGCTGGCATGCTCGACCGCATGGTCGTGGGGGCCGTGTACGTGAAATCCGCCGGAAGACATAGTGAGTGGATGGTGGAAAGCGTCGGTTGGGACGGGAAAAACGGGGCGGAACCCGAAGGCGCCGTCCCACTGAAGGGTTCGCAACGGGGCGCCATCTTAGAGCGTGTCGGTGACCCGCCGGCGCCGCAGCGCTCAAGCCGGTCCCGCAGACCGAGGCAGGCGGCACCGCGCCGCAATGCCCAGGAAGTGCGCCAGCCCCGGCGTGGCCAGGCCCTCGACCTTGGCCTGGTCGTCCCACAGCCGCAGGCGCACGGCCTCTTCGGCGTGCGGACGACCGATGAAGGCCCGGGCCTCCTGCGCACCGAAAACGCCGCCCTGCAGCACCAGGCTGCGCTGCGAGTCGGCCGACAGCGCCGACCGGTAATGCGGCCGGGTGGCGCACAGATAGCGCTTGGCGTCCACGTGCCAGCGGATGGCCTCGAGCACACGGTCCCCGAACAGACCGCGCAGAAAGGGCAGGGCGCTGAACTGATGCAGGTCGTCGATGCCGTGCGCCGTGGGGGTGTCGCCATGATCCTGCAGCAGGTGGCCCAGGTCGTGCAGCAGCGCCGCGGTGATGAGTTCGTCGTCCGCGCCCGCCTGTTGCGCCAGCCAGGCGGTCTGCAGCGCGTGCGCGGTCTGCGTGACCGGCTCGCCGCTGTACTGCGTGCCGCCATGGCGCTCGAACAGCAGGGCGATGTCGTCGAAGGCCAGCGGCATGGTCAGGCCTGGGCGGTGGTGCGCGTGGTGCGCCGGCGCGCCGGGGCCGGCGCGGCGAGGGGGGCTTCTGGCGCGGGGTGGTAGTTCTGCAGGGTGCGTTCGCGGCTGTTCATCACGTGGTCGAACATCGCCTGGCCCGCGGCCTCGGCATTGCGCGCCGCGATCGCCTTGACGATCTGCCGGTGCTCGCGGGTGTACACCGCCATGGATTCGACGGTGAGGTTGCGGCGCCGGATCAGCGACAACTCCTTGATGAGGCGCCGGTAATGGGCGGTGAACTTGGCGTTGCCGGCCAGCTGCAGCAGGGTGTCGTGAAACTCCAGGTTGAAGCGGTGGAAGTCCTGCGCGTTGCCGGCCTTGGTGGCCGCGTCCATGGCATCGACCCATTGGCGCAGCGCTTTCGTCTGGGCGGCGGTGCAGGTTTCGGCCAGCTTGCGGCCGATGTACATCTCCATCACCGCGCGCAGCTCGAAAATCTCCAGGGCCTCGTCCAGCACGATGTCGCGCACGAAGACGCCGCGGTTTTTCTCGGTGCGCACCAGGCCGGCCTCGTCGAGCATGCGGAACGCCTCGCGCACCGGGCCACGCGACACGCCCAGGCGGGTGGCCAGGGTGGATTCGGTCAGCTTCTCCCCGGGCTGGAACTCGGAGGCCAGGATCATGCGCTCGATCTCGTTTTGCACGAGGCCGGCGAGCGAGTTGCCCTGAAGCTGTGCGATGGCGGCGTTCGTGGGGCTCTGGACGGCCATGGAATCGGTTCTCCAAAAAAAAAGGGTTGTTTTGCAGATTGTCTACGATCTACAAAAAACAATCGGCCCGATATGGCCCTCATTTTGCTTGGCAAGAATGTCATGAGGATGACACGGGCGGGCACCAAAGTTCCACCCGTTCAACCCCTGGAGCATTTCCATGCAACGCATCCCACGGCCGCTTTCCGCGGCAATTCTCGGACTGGTCCTGGCCGCTGCGGCTGGCTCGGCCTTCGCGCAAAAGCAGCAGCTGATCGTCTATACCGCCCTGGAGACCGACCAGCTCAAGGCCTACCAGGAAGCGTTCAATGCGGTGAACCCGGACATCGAGATCAAGTGGGTGCGCGACTCCACGGGCGTCATCACCGCCAAGCTGCTGGCCGAGAAAGCCAACCCGCAGGCGGACGTCGTCATGGGCGTGGCGGCCACCAGCCTGGCGCTGTTCGACCGCAACGGCATGCTGGAGCCCTACGCGCCGCTGAACATCGACGCGATCATGCCGGCCTACCGCGACAAGAAGAACCCGCCCGCCTGGTTCGGCATGGACGTGTTCGGCGCCACCGTGTGCTTCAACACCGTGGAGGCCAAGAAGCGCAACATTCCCCTGCCCACGACCTGGAAGGATCTGACCCGGCCCGAGTTCAAGGGCCAGGTGGTGATGCCCAATCCGGCGTCCTCCGGCACCGGCTACCTGGACGTGGTGTCCTGGCTGCAGATGTGGGGCGACGAGGGTGGCAAGGGCGGCGGCTGGAAGTACATGGACGCGCTGCACGAGAACATCGGCCAGTACACGCACTCCGGCTCCAAGCCCTGCAACATGGCGGCTTCCGGCGAGTACGTCGCGGGCATCTCCTTCGAGTACCGCGGCCACACCAACAAGGCCAAGGGCGCGCCGATCGAGCTGGTGTTCCCCAAGGAAGGCCTGGGCTGGGACCTGGAAGGCTTCGCCATCTACAAGGGCACCAAGAAGCTGGACGCGGCCAAGAAGCTGGCCGACTGGGCGTCGTCGAAAGATGCCATGAAGCTCTACGGCAAGAACTTTGCCATCACCGCCCAGCCGGGCATCGCGCCCAAGCTGGCCGGCATTCCGGTCGACTATGAAGCGCGCCTGATCCGGCTCGACTTCGACCAGGCCGCCGCCAGCCGCGAGGCCACGCTGGCCGAATGGTCCCGGCGCTACGACAGCAAGAGCGAAGCGAAGAAGTAAAAAAACCGATGGACAACGACGACGGCAGCTTCCTCGCGCTTCGCGGGATTCACAAGCGATTCGGCGCTTTCACCGCGCTCGGCAGCATCGACCTGTCGATCCGCCAGGGGGAGTTCGTCTGTTTTCTCGGGCCGTCGGGCTGCGGCAAGACCACCTTGCTGCGCATCGTGGCGGGGCTGGAAACCCAGACCGCCGGCCGCATCGTGCAGGCGGGCCGGGACATCTCGGTGGCGCCGCCGGCCGAGCGCGACTACGGGATCATGTTCCAGTCGTATGCGCTGTTTCCCAACCTGACGGTGGCGCAGAACGTGGCCTACGGGCTGGTCAACCGGCGCGAGGGGCGGGCGCGGATCGCGGCGCGCGTGGACGAGCTGCTGCACCTGGTCGGGCTGCCGGGCAGCGGGCCGAAGTTTCCCGCGCAGATGTCGGGCGGCCAGCAGCAGCGCATCGCGCTGGCGCGCGCCCTGGCCACGTCGCCGGGCCTGCTGCTGCTGGACGAGC